>JAPUJS010000133.1 GCA_027296045.1 bacterium
TACGAAAGCCAGAAGACTTTCCGGTTTTTTATGCCTGTGATTTGTGATAAAACAACCCTTTGTGGAAAAATTATTTCTAAAAGATAGCGCAATTTTTCCTGCGGGTTTTGGAGGGTTTTAAACAGGACAAGGGGTTCCAGAATTTGAAAGGGACCCGGGATGGCTGCTGCCAGGATAATTTTACGCTCAAATTGCCCTAAAGGGAAGGACTTTTGTAGATTTAGAGCCGGATCAGGCAGCCGGCATCCCAGCCGGGTTTGCATGACAAAAAAGGTGATGGATAGGATTCGGGAGGCTTGAAAGGTTTCGCTACGGTTCAGGAGCCGGTCCCAGGCAGAGGGGCAGTCGATGTGTTGGAGGCATTCCAGCAGGTCGAGCAGCCAGATCTGTTGCTGATAGCCGTGTTTGAGGGCATGAATGGCAAGGGTCAGGATCTGGTCGGTGATGTCTAAAATTTTCAGTTGACGATATGGCTTGAAGGGTTGTGCCGACGCCCAGAGTTGCTCGGTCTTTATGGGGGTTGCCCATCCCCGGGCCGCAATGCGGGATTGGTTTAAGGGGTCCGTGTGAATGTCTAAGACCAACTTTTCTCGTTGGAACACATCGGGATAATGGGGCACATCCCGGAAGCCCAGGTTGGATAGGATCTGTTGGAATTCTGGCAGGTCTTCAGGAGAGACCATCAGGTCCAGATCCGACATGGGCCGAATACCGGGATCGGTGTAGACCAGGTGAATCAAAGCTGGTCCTTTCAAGACCATAATGGGAATGGGGCTGATCCGGTCGATTTCGCCCAGGAGTTCCATATATTGAAGGTTGAAGGTCAGGGTTCTCAAATAGGCGGTTCGGAATTTTTGGACGGTGGACTCGGGAATTACTGTGTCCAACCGATGCGTTTTCAGGTGTTGATAAACCAGAGGCGCAAGACCCTGTTCCCGACAGCAGTCAAAAAACCGATCTGCTGAAGGGAGAGACCTCAGAAGGGGTTCGAGAGATGGGACCTCGGCCGGGGGGATGGTAAGCCGGCTGAGGGCTTTTATCAGGGAATTTTCTGGACGGTTCAAAGACATTGGTTTAAACAGGATCCCAAAAAGATAGGTTCACAATGATTCAAATCCTCCAAGACCACAAGGGTTTGAAACGAATCTGGTTGGTGGCAATGAGCTTTCAGATCTTGTTGGCCGGGGTTGCCATCGGATTGCCTGAAATGGCCGACGAGCCGTCCTTCAAGATGTGGGCAAATGAGACGGTCGACCAGGGGATTCACAAGGCGTATTCGAAGGATGGATATTGGTACGACTGGTGGCCGTTTTATCTGTATGTCAGCAAATTTGTGGGGCTGGTCTATCGATATTCGGGTCTGTACGATCGGTTTGGCCCATATAGCCACGTGTTGATGTTTCTTTTAAAGTGCACGATGGTTCTGTTTAACGGATTCAGCGGCCTTCTGGTTTATTTGATTGTCCGGGATTTTACAGGTGCCGAACGGCCTGCCTTGCAGGCTGTCGGGATGGTCCTTTTTCATCCCGGTTTGATGCTGGCAACCAGCGCGTTTGGATATCAGGATGCGTTTCATACATGTCTTGTGTTGCTG
Organism: bacterium; assembly: GCA_027296045.1. Taxonomy (GTDB): domain Bacteria; phylum Latescibacterota; class UBA2968; order UBA2968; family UBA2968; genus JAPUJS01. The sequence goes on from JAPUJS010000133.1 coordinate 1,595, forward strand.
GCTGTCTGGAGTCTGTGCTCCGGGTCTGCAGGCTGGACGCCGGTCTGGTGTACGCTGGCCTGCCTGACCAAGCCCCAGGCGGTCATTTTCATGGTGCCCATCGGCGTGTTCTGGCTTCGGCAGGTCCATCTTCAACGGGCCCTGCAGGGTCTGGGAACCGGGCTGGCCACCGTTGTCTTTGTCGTCATGCCTTTTCTGATGGGGGGGGGCATTGGAAAGGTCTTTCAGGCATATTGGGATGTTCCAGGAACTCATCCATGGCTGACAGGTTTGGCGCATAATTGCTGGTGGGTTTTCTGGCCCTTTCCCCCGTTTTTCAGCGATCAAATACCTCTGATTGGCGGCCTGAATGGATTGACAATTGGCCTGACGATGCTTGGATGTTTTTCGCTGGGTACGGCGTGGAGACTGGTCTCTTCTTTGTCCAAAGAAAATCTGGTTCGGCTTTCCGCCTTTATCGCCTTTGTCTTTTTTATGGTGGTCACACAGATCCATGAAAATCATCTGTATGCGATGTTTCCCTTTCTGGCAATTGCCTCGCAAGGAGCCAGACCGCTGAAAAGGCTGTTTTATATTCTGACCGGAACTTTCTCGCTGAATCTGGTTCTAGGGCTCTGGGCGCTTCATTTTGAAACGCCGATCATGGTGGGGCCGGTTCGGCTTTCCGTGCTGAATGCCTGTATCAACGTTGGGGTGTTGGTTTGGTGGAGTTTTCTTGTGCTGATGGACCGATTGCCGAGCCGGGATGACCGATGAGGGGTCCGTGTTTTTGGAGACTAGGGCGGATGGATCCGGTAAATCTGTGCGCTGGGATCGTCGTAAATCATTTCTGCGTACTCCGATTTTTGCAACGCCTCTAAAAAATCGGTGTCGGCTTTTAAGCTGAAGACATAGTGTGCCCCGAATGTGTCCAGGATGGTCAGGGCCGGTGTTGGGTGCAATCCTCTGGAGAGGTGGAACCAGATGGCATAGAGGTTCGGGTCGTAGAGGTAGAGATAATGAAGCCCCAGACCGACGATATAGCGGTTGTGATCGTTGTAGTGGAACAGGAGGGGAAAATCGTCCCAATCGGCTGTGAAAACGATGTCATTTTGGGCGGTATTTTCTTTTAAGAAATGAGCCGCCGCCCGATAGGTGTGCGGATGGTTAGAGATGATGTTGTCAATAAAAAGTCGGGTGTAGGTGTGAAAGGCCGCAACGCTCAGCACGATTGAGAGCACAATGGCTCCATATTTCTGTTTTCTGAGATCCAGTGATCTGGCTACCGGATTTAAGGCCCAGGCTGTGAAGAGAAGTGCAAAAGGGGGCCAGTATTCGATAAAGCGACGAACTTTGAGATACAGACACAGCAGGACAATGGAGAAAAGGAACAGCAGCAGAGATTGGGGGCTAAGGGTTTTGGGGTGCAGCAGATAAACCAGCAGGGTCAAAAAAAGGATTGCCCAGACCAACAACGTGTATCGAACGGCTGTGGAAGCAGCATACGGATAGTCTTCGGTGCCGGCAAGGATCGGTTCTGCAAACATGCCCAGTTCGATCTGGGTGTAGGATGTATATAGAAATTGAATGTTATTTGGGAAATAGGGATGAAGCACCAATCCAGCAAGAGTACCGAGCCCGCAGGCGATGAAAAGGCCTGAGCGGGTTTTTTTTGTGAAGCCCCAGGAGACTCCGCATGCGATGCACACCAGGATGAGCAAGAGCGGGAACCCGCCGTAAAGCCAGACATAGAGAAAGGCCAGGGGGGCAAGCCAACGGTCTTTGTGCTCCAGAATCAGGGCGGTGCCGATGAGCAGGAAAAGGAGGGAAAGGCCGGAGGCCCTGGCCATGGACAATCGCATGAAAAAGGTAGGAGAAGAAAAGAGCAGAACCAGGGTCCAGAGAAAAGGGTAGCGAATCTGATGGCGCTGCAAAAGCCAGAAAAAGAAGAGAAAAATGGAAATGGTGATCAGGGATGCATATACTTTTGCACCGATGATCAGGTTGCCGAAGGTAAAAGGCACCAGAAACAGGTGAAACAGAAAATGGTCGTCGGCAAAATTCTCGGTATAAATCGTAAAGGCCAGCCATGGAAAGTCCTGGATGAGGCCCTGGGTGCGGAGGATTTGACTGTATTTGATATGGAAATAACCATCCACACCCAAAAGGGCAGGAGAGTTGGCGTGAAATGTGTAACAAAGAGCCAGCAGAAGTACAGACAGAACCGCCCAGGAGAGGGCCCGGGATATGGGTTTGGAAAGGGGGAATGTTGGTTCGCTCATCGGAGGGCTTCCCACTGCTCAACAATCAGGTCGAGTGTCTGGCGTAGAGGACCGGCTTGAAGCTCAAAACAACGCGTATTTTCGATCAGATTTCCGAGGGTGCGCAGGCCAGATTGCGTTAGTTGGCCTTTGTTCGAGATGTGTTGTAACAACCGGGTCAGAGCTTGCGCTTTGGCCATTTCTTTGAGGCGAGGTTTGGTCCCTGCTTGATAGCCAGAAAAGATGATCCAGGAGGCAGGGCCGAAACCTGTGGGAGGGTGAATGGGAAAATGGATGGGCGAGATGCAATCGATATCATTCAGCCGCAGTACGGATTCGGGGTGTTCGAGGAGGTTGTGGTGATCCAGAGGCCGAAAGAGTTTCAGGGATTCGTGTTTGATACAGAGGACCCGAGGAAAAGGACGGATGTTTGGGGTTTGGGTGTGGATGAGGGCCATTTCATCGGTGAACAGGGACCAACCCAGGAGAAGTAGGCCCAGCACCAATGTGGTTTTGCCTGCACCCGAATGACCGGGAAGCATCAGAACACGGTTGTCTTTTGCAACGGCCCCTGCATGGATGCCAAGTTCGGACATGTGCGCAAGTGCCTGTTGGTGCAGCAGAAACTCCAGAGAGGTTACCAAGGTGGGTAGGTTTTGATAGGTTCCCACCAGGATGTTGTTCTGGGTGACCCGAAAGTGGCTCTGTCTCTCCTGAATATCAAAGGGAGAGAGGGTGTGTGTGTTGTCCGGAGTGGAAAAGCCACACAGGATGTGGCGGAAAGCCTGTGCGACGGTTGCAGATGGATAGCGGAGGCTGACCGGGTGGTCGATGATGCGAAAGTGATCGTCCATGGGTCAGGGCTGTGACAGGGGTTGGATCAGGCCGAGGGCCTGGAATTTGTTCAGAAGGTTCTGGATGTCCTGACGGGCGGCCTCGGAAGGTATGTTGTAGCGGGTTCTTACTTTGGAGATGATGTCTTCGACTTCGTGCTTGCCGTCGCAACATTGCCAGACCAGAAGGGCCGTGGCATTGAGAGTATGTGCCACATCCTGGCGGGGGTTATAGAGGATCAGTTCGTCCTGGAGCTGGTGTGTGAGCAGATGGGGATTGCGCTGGGGAGGCATGTGAGGTTTTGGAACCTGCGAGAGCCCGACGGCCTATTGGCGGACGAGGTCTTCAGGGTCCACGGTATCGGTAATGTGCAGGACGGGATGTTCCCGAAGGAGAATTCGCCGTTTTTCATGGACCGGTCGGCCTTCGGGATCAAATTCGATTTCAATAACCGGACGCAAGGGCGAATCGGAATCGGTTTCGATAACCCGACCGATGGCACCCGAGTTTAGCTTGATCAGGCTGCCAATCGGAAAGGCGGAGAGGGTATTGAGCAAGATGCGAATAATGCGGTTGTCAAATTCCGGCTTGCGTGTTTGCAGAATGTCTTTTACGGCTTCAAAGGGCAAGAGACCGCGCCGGTCTGCCCGAGATCGCGTCAGACCGGCATAGACATCGGCCACACCGATAATTTTTGCATATTCGTGAATCTGGTCTCCTGGCAGGGCCTGTGGATAGCCCGAGCCGTCTTCTCGTTCGTGCTCTTGATGGACCACATTGGCAAGCCACTGAAAGTCCTCACCCAGTTGTAAGATCATGTCCCGGCCTTTGATGGGATGCTGGTGCAGGATGTCGATGTCCTGTTGGGTAAACTGGCCTTTGGTAAACAGGTCGGGAGGCAGGGTAGCCATACCGATATCGTGTAACAGGGACGACACCCCCAGGTCGATAAGCTGATCCCGGCTGTAGCGGAGTCCCTGGCCGATTTTGAGGGTGTAGATGGCAACGTTGATGGAGTGCAGCACGACAGAGGAAGCAAACCCATGGTCTTCTTCTTCCCTGCTGTAAATGGCCCGCCGGTATAAGACGTCGAGTACTCCAGGGGCGCCGACAACTTTGGGAACGAGCACAAAAGCCTGGTCTATGTTGAAGGCTCTTCCTTCTTGGGCTGCATATGTGACCATTTCTACAAAGGCATAGAGTTCTTTATAAATGTCTTCCACTTCTTCTTCAGATACTGGTTGGGGTTCGACAGGGGGTTGATCAGGGGGTTGAGCAGGCGGCTGTGGTTGCTGTATAGGCTGCTGGACCTGCGGTTGGGCTTGAACTTGGGGTGGTGCCTGGGTCGGAGACGCTTCCGGGGCCGGTTGCTGGGTCAAAGAGGTCGGCATCTCGCCTGTCGAGGCGAAGGCCTGGATGAAATCAGTAATCTGGTTGATCTGTTGCACCACAACAGCCATCGTGCCCACTTCGGCGTGGATTTGGCTCAAGATGGGGAAATCCCCCATCTTTTCCAGCGGCGGCTGTTCGCGCACTCCCGGCACCGACTGAAAGGTTCCAGCTTCCCCGGGTGGTGTCTGAGGGGGGGGATTGGCCTGGGCCTGGTTGGGATGCGGAAGGCCCGACTGGCCTTCGCGAACTATGTCAGAATTTCTGGCCATACATTAGACCTGTTTGACCGCATAGGCGGCCTTCATGATCTGCTCGGTATTAATTTCCTGGACTTTGGCACCAAAGCCCAGCAAGAGGCAGATGTCACAGATATTATTGATCTCTCTGGGTATACCCCGGGATTCCTTGTGGAGGGTGGCGAGGGCATCGTCTTTAAAAATTGGGCGCTTGACGCCGGCTTTTTCCAATCGGGTGTGGACATAGGCCTGGGTTTCTTCTGGTTTGAGAGGCCCGAGGTGAAATTTGATGGCAATCCGCTGTTCTAACTGTTGGATATTGCTAATTTTGTCTTTTAGTTCCGGCTGTCCAATCAGGAGCAGGGTGAGCAAAAAGCGGTCGTTGAGCTGGAAGTTGAGCAGCAGACGCAATTCTTCAAGCGTTTCTTCATTGCTAATGGCCTGGGCTTCATCTACAATGATAATAGTATCTTTTCCGGCGTGAAAATTTTTGACCATCTGATCGTTCAGGGCGTGCAGCAAGTCAAGTTTTGAGTTGGTCTGGTTTTCTACTCCAAGCTGATACAAGATTTCACGTAAAAAATCGATGGGGGTGAGGCTGGGGTTGGTGATCAGGCCGATTTCATAGCGTTCTGGTGGGAGATCCTGGATTAAGGTACGACTGAGAATAGTTTTGCCACAACCGACCTCACCGGTCAGCATCGCCGCTCCCTTGCGACTGTTGACGGCATAGAACAGGCGCAGGAGGGCTTCCTGGTGTTCGGCAGAGGGATAGAAAAATTTGGGGTCGGGCAAATTCTCGAAGGGCATTTCTTTCAAACCCCAGTATTCTTCGTACACAGGAAACGTCCTTTTTTAACGCAAGGGACTTAGCCCTTGCACCATCCAACTGTGGGAGAGAAGGCCTGACTGGCATTTCTCAGGAGAATTATCGATGCCTATTTTATCTGTAATTTTAAAAAATATATAGAGAACCACAAAAATATAAGGCACTTGGGGGGCTTCTGTCAAGAAAAATAGACAAAAATACACTTTTTTCTTGATTTTATGTCTATTTTTGTTTATTTTTGTCTAAGAGAGCAGAGAGGGGGTTTCTTATGACCTTTAGCAAAGCGCTTGACCGGGAGATCACGGCCCAGGGCATTTCGGTGACCGAGATTGCCAAAAAAAGCGGAATTTCCAAAGGCACCATCTATAATATCTTGAATGGCACCACAGAAGAAGAACGAATCCGTCCGAGTACCCGGCGTCGGATTGCAGAAGGGTGCAACCGGGATTTGAAGGTGCTGCCCGATGGGGGAGTTCTGTTTATCGAGCCAGATACGGCCCCGACCGCCGTGGAAACGACGTATGATCTGGCCCTTCGTTTTATGCCTTTTCGACCTTTTTGGACCGATCGGTTCTGTAAAGAGCCCTTTGATTGGCTCCATCAAATGGAAGTTTCGGGAGCGCTGCCTGGTTTGGGAGCGGTGGATCGCGTATACCAGAAGCGCGAGGAGTTTTTGTCTTTGGTGGTCGAAAATGCCAGTGAAGTTGGGGTCACACGGATCCGGTTTGATCTGCGTATTGCTTTCGATCAGGGGCCTTCGGAAGTGCTCACCTGCCATCTGGCCAGACACGTGGGGGCAGGACAGGATCTGGAAGTCTCGTTGTTTTTGCTGCCCGAACGGTCTTTTGAATTGGAAGTGATGAACCCGGTTTTTACAGATGTGGACGGACAGGCTCTGGGTGGTATTTCGTCGATCTCTTACACTTATCGAGGCGAATAGGCGCGTGATTGAGGCACTTAAAAAAACCAAACGCATTCGAATCCACAACGACTCACCGGCCGATCGATCCCGGCATTTTGGATTTTCGGTTTATGCCGAAACCTTTGCTAAAATTATCGCCGATAAGTCCAATCAGTCGCCCATCACGATTGCAATCAACGGGGCGTGGGGAAGCGGTAAGACGTCTTTGATGCGGTCGGTGCGGGAAACACTGATCGAGATTTCTGAAGAGGTCGAACAGGCCGGTGGCGACGATGTGTTCAGGTGCTGTCGCACGGTCTGGTTCAATGCCTGGAAATATTCGAATAAGGATGCGATTCTGGTTGCGCTGGTCGAAGAAATTATTGCCCAGTTGATGGCCGAAGGATTCCCCAGGCAGCGTTTGGACCAGATGCGTGCCTCAGAAGGCGGGCTGGACTGGTCTCGCATTTCCCGTTCCATGGATGACTTGCTGCGCCAGAGCGGAATCCCCGATTTGGGAAGTATACTCAGCAACGATTCTGCCTTGTTACAGAATTTGCCTCTGTTGCGGGAGTTCGAACGCTTTTTAGATCGACTGATCGGATGGTCCATTACCGGCAAACCCAGCGGGCCGGGGATAGAATTTGACGACGAAGAGGGGGTGCTGGTCTTTTTTATT
>JAPUJS010000134.1 GCA_027296045.1 bacterium
GGACGCACCTCAGGCCGTTCGGCCCGCCAGGTGTTCCAGGCCGTCACGCCATTTTGGATCCTACTGAAATGTTCTGGATTGGCCATCGTGTCCCACTACGTAGAGATCTGAACCGCCTTCGCCTGCCTCCGCCAACTTTCATGCGTCAACCGATCCTTTAACCCTTCCCATTCTGCATCCGAATACACATTCAAGTCGCTCCGTTCAAATCCTGGAACGCCCTCCCCCAATGCCAGAGTCCCTGCCTCCCGTTCCTCGGTCGCATATCCCGGATCCATCTCCACACCTCCTGCCGCGGCCCACGTGCCGATATGCGTCTCCCCCATCGCCCGAATATCCGCCTCAGAACAAAACGGAAACCCCATATGGCGTTCCAACCACAGGGCCACCGGACGTGTAACAAAGAACGGTCTATGAGACACATCTGGCACAAACCCTGTTTCAAAAATATCCACTTCATCGCCCTTTAAAGCCACCGTCCGAACACGCAAATCTGCAAAAAAAGGTTCCCCCGTATCCGGCATATTCACTACCGTATCCTGTACCCCATTAAACACCAGCGTGGGCCCTCGGGAAGCGTGCATCGCATAAAGCGCCGCCCCTCGATCGCCTAAAAATCCCAGCGATTGATACGGAATCCCCTGGCACATCGGCTTGGAATTGTCCCAGTATTCATCCTCCCCGTCCAGATTGCCACCTCCCACCAGCACACACGCGTGCAGCCGCGTCTCGATCGCCCCGCAGATTCCCAGCACAAACGAACCCATCGAATAACCGGCCGCTGCAATCCGCGTAGAATCCACCTCCGACCTCTGTGACAGATACGAAACCGCCTGCATCACATCCGTCATCATCAACCCAGACAACCGCCGCGCCAGCTCGTCCGGTCCTTCCACCTTGTCGTGCGCCCGCGTTCCCGACTTTCGATCCCGATTCCGTTCCCCCTCACCCGTCGGATCATAGGTCAACACCACCATCCCTGCCCGTGCATACAACACGCCGGTATAAAACGAATACCAGCTGTATTTATCCCCCCCGTGGCCGTTCACCACAATCAACGCTGGACATTGCTTTTGCGAAGCCGCTTCCGGCCGATATACAATCGCTGGAATCCGCATTCCAAATTGCGTTCCATAACTCACCCGCTCTGCCACCACACCCGATTCCGGTGAAAATTGACCGTGAACTTGAACATCCAGCTTCGGTAAATCCTCTGGGACAAAAAGCGTTTCCCGAATCTGTTCTCGCCACACCCGTTCCTGTTCCATATTCAATCCCTCGATCCAATAAATCCGATTGGTGAAAAAACAAATCCTGCCGACCTAACATAGCGGGTCCACCCTCTCGAATCAAATAAAATATCTGCGTGAAACCAACCGCCTTTTTCCGTATATTGCTTTCCCAAATCACTCCAACCGCCTTTCAAAGGAAACCGATAATGGCCAAACGCAAGATCCTCGTCACCGGTGCCGTCGGAAAAATCGCCGGCCAGCTCCTCCCCGCCTTTCAAAAACAGTATGACCTCACACTCCTCGACATCTCCAAAACGGGTCGCACCGGAAACGGTGTTCCGGGCGTCCAGATCGCCGATCTCTGCGACCCCAATCGAGAAGCCTACCGCCATCACTTTAAAGACATCGACACCGTCGTACATTTCGGCTATGTTCGCGTCAATCGCAAAGACCGCGAAGCCCATTTCAGCGCCGAAATGCAAAACGTCCAGATGGCCTACCACATCTACCAGACTGCCCTCGAAGAAAACGTGCGTCGTGTCATCATCACCAGTTCCAACCACGCCGCCGATTATTACGAACCCCTCATCCTGGATGGCCGCCTGGATACGGTCCACCCAAACGATCCCGCCCTGGCAGTCGGTTTCTACGGCTGGGCCAAAGCCACCTACGAACACCTCGGTTTTGTCTACGCCCTGGGCAAGCAAATGGGCAAACCGCTCCCCAACGTACAGATTCGAATCGGAGGCCCTCGAGAAACCGATATTGCACAAAAAGTCAACCCCGGCGACCTCAAGGGGATGCGTCGAGCCCTGGGTGCCTACATAAGCGAACGCGACATGCAGCAACTGTACATCAAAAGCATCGAAACCGAAGACATCCGCAACGAGCACGGCGTCCCTTTTCAGATCTTCTACGGCGTCAGCGGCAACCACCACAACTTCTGGAGCCTCTCCAACGCCCGCAAAGTCATCGACTATGCTCCGGAAGACAACAGCGAAGTCCGCTTTGCCGATCAAATCGCCGAACATATCCGGGCAAATCAAGGTGAAGAAGCGCCGGCTTAAAGGCAAAGAGACAAATAGTGGGAGAGATGCACGCTTATAAAGCCCGATGGAACATGTAGTGCGACAAAACGCCCGATATTTGGGAATGGCTCTTTGCACAAACCCGGTAAGCGAGAGGAAATCAAATGGACGTCGGACTCTTCATGATGCCCGTACACCCCCCGGAAAAAGACCGAACCGAATGTTTTGAAGAAGACCTCGAGTTGGTCGTCCTGGCCGACCAACTCGGCTACACCGAAGCCTGGATCGGCCAGCACTTTTCCGTGGCCTGGGAGCCGATCCCATCCAACGACATTTTCATCGCAAACGCCCTGCCCCGCACCAAAAACATCCGCTTCGGCACCGGTGTCACCATCATCCAATACCATCATCCCGTCAACGCTGCCCTCCGCCTCGCCTACCTGGATCACCTCTCCCGGGGCCGTCTTCTCTGCGGCTTCGGCCAGAGCAACATCCCCACCGATCTGAACCTGTTTGACCTGCCACGAGATCCCAAAACCCTGGGTTTAATGACCATCGAAGGCATGGACATGGTGCTCAAACTGTGGCAGGCAGAGGCCCCCTTCGACTTCAAGGGCGATTATTGGCACATCCACATCGACGAATACGACCCCGACATCTCCATGGGCACCCTCCTCAAACCCTACCAGAAACCCCACCCACCCATCGCCATGAGTGTGATCAAAGGCACCTCCCTGGCCGCCCGAACCGCAGGCCAGAGGGGCTACATCCCCATCAGCGGCAACCTGGTCCCCATAACCACCGTCGCCCAGCACTGGGAAACCTACTGCGCCGGTGCCGAAGAGGCCAACCAGCCCCCGCCCGACCGATCCATCTGGCGCGTGGCCCGCAACATCTTCATCGGCGAAACCACCGAAGAAGCCATGGACCACGCCCTCAACGGCTCTTTTGCCGGTTCTTACGACTACCTCATCAAACTCATTTCCCGCGGCGGCGGACTGGACAACCTCAAAGACGACCCCGACATGCCCGACGAAGCCGTCACTCCCGAATACGCCGTCAACAAACTCGCCATTGTCGGCGACCCAGACGAAGTCATCCGCCGCCTCACCGAACTCGTTGAAGTCACCGGCGGCTTCGGCACCCTGCTCATGATCGCCCACGACTGGGACGACAGAGCCAAGTGGACAAAATCCATGGACCTCCTCATCAACAAAGTCGTCCCCGCCCTTCCCAAACTGTAACCACTCCCAGAAGCACCCCGTGGCCCAAGAGGAAAAATGGGCATTGGACACAGGTTGGCGACCGGGTCCTGAGGATGCCCGAAAGACTCCCTTTCGATTCAGGAGGCAATACCATGACCGAATCCAATGTTCCAGAAGCCTGGGTTCGCATATCCAGTGAAGAGGAACGACGTGCGCAATTACCCCCAGGTGCGCCATCGAGCGGATACAACTTCGGGTTTATCCCGGCTATGGGACGTCTCCTGGCTGCACACGACAAAATCGGGCCGGCATTCAGCGCATTGTTCAGACAGATTATGTTTGAACCTGGATACCTGAGCCGCCAAGAGCGTGAAATGGTTGCTGCTGTGGCAACAGCCGCCCAGGACTGCCATTACTGAACGCAGTCTCACGCAGAGTTCCTGCGTGTGGAAAACGGCGACCCTGCCCTGATCCAATCCATCAAAGAGAAACGTTGGCGAGATCTTCCAGAGCTGTCGCAACGCGAAAGAGCACTCTGCACACTGGCCGAAAAGCTAAGCGCGACGCCTACGCGTATGGTAGAGCAGGACTGGCAACCCCTTCGAGACCTGGGATTCGACGATCGCGCCTGCCTGGAGGTGGGCCACATTGTCGGAATATTCAATCATCTGACCAGATTAGCAGACGGCTTTGGCTTGCAGTTGGATGCAAAAATCCAGGAGGCGGCAGAAACAGGCGTTGCACTCAAACGGGAATTCAATAAGTAATGATCGGAGAAATCGAATGGACATAGGTCCCAGCCGAAGGATTGTGCAAGGGATCCTCGCCGAATCCCTGAGCCGAATCAGGAAGTTCGGTACATTAAATGACAGCGACTTCGTCACAAACGTACAGGATCTGCCAGCGAAGCTACGCCAGTGGGCAGACCAGCTCGAAGACCCGAGCGACGTCACCCCGAGACCAGAAATCCCTGATCTGGGAGGCTATGCCCTGTGGGCAGAGCACTATGACAACCTGGCGGGGAACCCGGTTGTTGCCGGAGAAGAAGAAATCATCGAAGAATTAATGGGCGATGTCAAAGGCTTAAAGGTCCTGGATGTAGGGTGTGGAACAGGAAGGCACGCCATTCCACTGGCTCAGAAAGGAGCAGAGGTCGTCGGATTCGAGCCAACGCTTGAGATGCTGGAGAAGGCAAAGGAAAAAACGCGTGCACAAAATCTCCATCTCGATCTGCGCCACGGATTCATCGACGACCTGGATCCAAATCTCGGTCCATTCGACCTCGTAGTATGTTGTCTGGTGCTCAGCCATGTGCAAAATCTGGATGCCGCCATCCAAAAAATAGCATCCCGGGTGGCACCGGGAGGACGCCTGATCATAACGGACTTCCACCCGACCAACATCCTCATCGGATTCCGGACGTCTCTCGTGAGCAACGAGCAGAAATATGTGGTCCCAAACTTTCTGCATCCCCCGTCTAAATATTTTCAGGCACTGCGGAACCAGGGATTAAATGTAACAGCCTTTCACGAAAGAGGTTCCGACCCGAATCTTCCAGGACTCCCAATGGCGCTTATCATGATAGCTGAGAAATCATCCCCGGCGTGATGGCGATTCTTC
>JAPUJS010000135.1 GCA_027296045.1 bacterium
ATCCATCCCATGCAAAAGACGACTGCCATTTCACCCCGGTGGAATGCCCAGGCCGGTTTGAAAGCTCCCAGCACGATATTGAGCGGCCAGGCACCCAGGGTAAAGACGACCATGACGGCCATTGGGATGTGGGCGAACACCATCCGTGAGGACTGCACGATATAGGCTGAGTAGGCAGGCAGCAGGTTGACCAGTGTGGTGATACAAATACCAAAGACCACCGCACGCACGCTGACTCCTCGGGGGGTTGGGTTCGCTTCAATCTGTGGATCTTTGAGGGACGTAAGTTCAGCCACCTCAGACTCCTTTTCTGGATGGGCTTTGAGCAAGATTATAACACCAAATCCTATCTGGATCAAGCACGGAGCTTCCAGATAGGGCTTCTGTTTGTCGATTCCCAATGCCCCGGTCCATATGGACAAGCCGTTCAGGGTATGTGCTGGAAGGCTTGTCCATATGAGGTCACTCCGTTTTTTGTTCTATCCATTTGATTTTAAATAGAGGTATTTTATCATGACTGAATCAAACGGATTCCGGAAACCGAATGTGTTGTGGATCTGCACAGACCAGCAGCGCTATGATACGATTGGGGCTCTAGGAAATGAGACGATTCGCACGCCAAATATTGACGGGCTTGTGAATGGGGGTGTTGCTTTTACCCGGGCGTATTGTCAAAATCCGATCTGTCAGCCGAGCCGGGCGAGTTTTATGACCGGGCTTTATCCGAGTACGTTGCACGTGAATGGGAATGGGGTGAATACGTTTCCGGAGAACGTGCCGCTGATTTCAAAACTGTTTGCAGATGCGGGATATAGATGTGGACTGGTTGGGAAGCTCCATTTGAATGCCGCATACGATGGGGTAGAAAAGCGGGTGGATGATGGCTACAGCTACTGGCACTATAGCCATACGCCCCACTGGCAGACGGCCAACGATCCATCCAAAGGGCATGACTACGTCCAGTGGGTGGCGGCACAGGGGGAAGACCTGGAGGCGGTTCTGGCCGATCCTGAGGGTGTGCCGGATCGGTTGCATCATACCACCTGGTGTGCGGAAAAGACGAAAGAGTTTATGGTTCAGAATTGCGACACCCCGTGGTTTGTAAATCTGAATATGTTCTATCCGCACCCGCCGTTTAATCCCCCACGGGAATATCTGGATCTGTATGACCCTGACGCTATGCCCGGGCCGCTTTACAGGGAATCGGATCTGGCGGAGCAGAAACGACTGGATCTGATTCCTGTACAACGGGAGGCAGCACCACCGGACCAACTTGCGGTTGGCCACCGCGAGGGGCAGACGGGGAATTACCTGGGTGGACGCCAGGATGCCGGTGCGATGAAGGCGCATTATTACGCTTTGATTACACATATTGATGATCATATCGGGTGTCTTTTGGATGTGCTTGAAGAGACCGGACAGCGTGAGCATACGATTGTGATTTTTACCTCGGATCACGGTGAGTTTCTGGGGGATCATGGGTTGATTTACAAAGGGTGCCGGTTTTATGAGTGTATGACACGGGTGCCTCTGATCTGGAACTGGCCGGGGCAGTTTGAGAGCGGTGTTCAGGCATCCGGGCTGGTTGAGTTGATCGATATTGCGCCCACGCTGCTCGATCTGGCTGGTTTGGAGATCCCGGATCATATGCAGGGGTGTTCGCTCCGGCCTGTTCTTTGTGGCGATGCATCTCCCGATACGATTCGCGAGTTCGTGCGGAGTGAATATTACGATGCCCAGGGTGGAAAGAACCGAGACGGGAAGTCGGGTTTTGGGACGATGTATCGGGACGATCGATACAAGCTGGTGGTTTACCACGGATATGATCTGGGAGAATTATACGATCTGGAGGAAGATCCGGGGGAGTTTGAAAATCGGTGGGATGATCCGGAGTTTCGGGATCTCAAATTGGATTTGATGAAGAAGAGCTTTGACGCTTCGATGTTGATTACAGATTGGGGCGGGGTGCCTGTTGTGCGGCGGACTCCGGGCAGCAGATTTTGATTTCAATCCCTGAGATATCCATGTTATCCAATCAACCCAATATCCTTGTTCTGATGACCGATCAGCAGCGCTTTGATGCGATGGGATCCACATGAATGCCGAAGAACAGATGGTGGATCAACACTTTCGTCCAAAGAGCAATATTCCACTTACTTGAGAACCTGGATCGTATCTCGTTTCACCAAATCCCAGTCGATTTCGTATCCAAGTCCCGGACCTTCTGGAGCGTATACCATGCCGTTCTCGTCGATTTCGATGTCTTCTATCAATCCATATTTGTTGGCACCGTCTGCGGGAAAGACTTCGTAGTAGTCGCAGTTGGGAATGGCCATGGTGACGTGTAAATTGGCTACGTTGTTGAGGGAATTGCCCCCGTGGTGAAGTTCGCACTTCATGTGAAAAGCATCGGCCAGGTGGGCAATGCGCATCATCGGGGTAATGCCGCCGCATACGGCAACGTCCCCGCGCAGGATGTCGGTGGCCTGCTGATGTACCCACTGGGCCATGCCGTAGAGTCCGCCAGGGGCATATTCGGTACACATGAGGGGGATGTCCAGTTTTTGGCGCAGTTTGATGTAGTTGTAGATGTCTTCTTCCTCGAGGGGGTCTTCATACCAGAGGTAGTCCAGTTCTTCGACGGCGCGGCCAACCCGAATCGCTTCGTCGTAGGAATACGCCCACATTGAATCCAGCATCAAAACCATGTCGTCTCCCACAGCTTCCCGAATGGCGCGGCAGATCTCAATGTCTTCTTTGGGGGTGCCGTGTGGGTGGGTCTTGTAGGCGGTCCAGCCCTCTGACTTGAAACGCAGGGCTTCTTTCCCATAGGCCTCAGGGGTAGGGAGCCAGGAGGAACTGGCGTAGGCGGGGACCTGACTTTTGCAGGAGCCGAGGAGGCGATGGATGGGAAGTCCGGCGGTTTTTCCTGTCAGGTCCCAGAGGGCCACGTCTACAGCGCCAATTGCACGCGGTGAGACATACCGACGTTCTTTCCACATGTCCTGCCAGATGGCGCCGATGTCCAGGGGGTTGCGATCGATGAGGCCGGGTTTGATCCGGGCCATCAGCGGACCGGCAAAGACGTCGGCGCCCTGGCTTGGAGAGCCGAGAAAGGCGTGCCCTTCCAGATCCTGGTCGGTGTGTACGGTGACGACACCCAGTTGAATGTCGCCCCCGAAGTTGTGTCTTCCGGTTCCCCAGGGTTTAATGGCCCATTTGAAGAGGGTGATGGTGAGATCGGTGATTTTCATGTCCATACGCTTCCTCCACGATTGATTTCATGTTTGAACAATATAGGTGTAAAAGTAAGCTCATCGAAGTGAAATTTTATCGATCTGGACACATGGATGCCGAAATTCTGCTGGACGCCTATTCCGGACCGAGCTATTTTGAGGCCATTGAAAGGTATTAGCAGGAAGGTCGAAGCGTCTTCCCCTGACTTGATGGGAGAAAATCTTATGGATAGAAATTCAGAGCAGGTGCAGGATTCCGGTCGCCAGGAAGAGAATTCAACTCTGAAAATTCCGGTTGTCTATTATCCGCCTGCTGGTTTGAAAAACTTGAAGAAGGATGCAGAAGGAGTTTTTGAAGTTCCGTCTCATGAAGTTGCGCTGGTGTTGGTTGATACGTGGAATGGTGACGATCCGGAGGAAGGAGATGAACCGCCACAGTATCTTAAAGACGCGCAAGCGTTTCTGCATGCCTGTAGGGCCCATGGCGTTAGCGTGATTCACGCGCCAAATCATCCGGTGGTGGATAAATATTCTCAATACCAGAAAATTAAAGAGACGGTACAGGATTTTATGAAGGATTACCCAACGAAATCCGAAACGCCTCCGTTTCTCAGTTGGCCCCCGCAAGACAGCGATGTTTATAGACAAGCGAGGCAATTGCGTACGGCTCAACCGTCGGCCAAACACAGGATGCCTGAGCGGGATATTTCGTGTTTTCTGACGCCGCTTGAGGATGAGTTTGTTTTGGAGTCCTATGACGAGTTTCGGTATGTGTTGTGGAAGCAGGGCGTGAAGCTGCTTCTGTATGTTGGAGGTGCTTTGAACGAATGTATGCAACATCGGGATACAGGGATCAACCGCCTGGCAGGGATGGACCGCCAGCGAACGGCCTTTACGATTGTGGTTTTAGGAGATTGTAGTTATGCAAAGGTGACGCCTGGATTGGATGTTCAGGTCATGGCGCAGGCGATGCTGGAGTACTTTAAGTGTAAAATTACATTTGTCGCTCATTCGAAGGATGTGGTGTTCTTTCCCAAGCCGGAATAAAAGCTGAATATTTCTGGGAGTTTGTTGAATGTGTACAACCGAATCTGATGTTCTCAAGCAGATGTCTGTCCGCCGTCCTTCGGATTCCGAACGTGCTGTGGTGTTCAGAGGGGACGGAGAGCCGAAGACGCCCGGGTCTATCCTGAACGGATTGGCCGAGATTGAGGGTGACGGTGGGCTGGAGGCGGATAGCTATTCCCGTGGTGGCGCAGTGGATCGGCTGGAGCAACAGTTTGCCGAGATGCTAAGAAAAGAAGCAGCGATTTTTATGCCCACAGGTACTCTTGCCAACCATCTGGCGATTCGGAAACACTGTGGGGGAAAGTCCCGGGCGGTGGTCCAGGAACAGTGCCATGTGTATCACGATACGGGGGATTGTGTGACTCGCCTGAGTGGGATCCATCTGATCCCACTGGCGAAAGATCGCTCTTCTTTTAGCGTTGAGGAGCTGGCGGAGGTATTTGAGCAGTCCGAGGATGGTCGGGTTTCAAATCCCATTGGAGCCGTGATGATTGAAAGCCCCGTGCGCCGGCAGATGGGGCAGATCGTGACATTTGATCAGATCAAGGCGATTACGGATTTTTGCAGGACGCGGGCTGTGCCAACGCATCTGGACGGGGCACGTCTGTATATGATGTGCGCGGCCACCGGGATTTCTCCCAAAGCGTATGCCGCCTGCTTTGACACGGTCTACGTTTCTCTCTATAAGTATTTTGGCGCACCCTTTGGCGCAATTCTGGCCGGGACATCCGCATTTATTGAAGATTTATACCACGATCGCCGAATGTTTGGAGGTGGGCTGGCTCTGGCCTGGATGGCGGCAGCGCTTGCACTTCGGGGTATAGAAGGTTTTGCGGAACGGCTTGCTGCAGCAATGGCGCAGGCGACAGCGCTTTTCGAACGGTTGAATACGCTGCCGGGAATTGCGATCGGACAATTTGAGCACGGGTCCAACATGTTTCCGGTTGTGCTGGAGCAGGATGTGAATGTGGAGACGTTTGTTGGGGCACTACAAGAACACGAGATTTTTGTCGCTCCTGGCCGGGATGAATTTTATCTTACGGTCAATACAACACTTTTGAGACAGACGAACGACAATTTGTTCGATGCGTTTAAGGCTTCTCTTAAATAGACTTATTCCACCTAAGGAGCAACCATGGGCATTTTGCACGGAAATATTGTAGACGGCGCTACGGGCGAACAAATTGATGCCAAAGTACATGTGCTTACTTCCAACGGCCGTTTTATGCACCCGCGAGAAGCTGTGCTCAAGCGAGGTCCTGGGACGCCGTTTTTTTTCTGCAATGGGGAATTTGAAGTGAGGGCTGGGCGTGGTCGCACGGATGTGCTGGTTGAGCGGGGTACCGAATATGAACCCGCCCGTGTGGTTGTGGAGATGCCCGAACACGGGACAAAGGATGTTGCGATTACGTTGAACCGGTGGTATCACCCTCAGGAAAATAATTGGTATCCGGGTAATACACATATTCACTATGATGAAAAAGAAACGCGACCGGACGATCGTTTGGCGATTGACTGTAGTGTGGAAGGTTATAATGTTACGGTTGTTAGTGTGCTGGATCGACGTCAGCTGCCCTACGCGAGCAATAAATATCCGCTCGGGGTGATGAATGAGTTTACTACAGCGCATCATGTACTCGATATTGGCGAAGAAAACCGCCATTATGGCGATCACTCGCCCTGGGGATTTGGATACGGTCACGTGATGTTTTTAAAAATCCGCAATCTGGTGCAGCCTGTTAGCAGGGGACATACGCTCAGTGGGCAGTTTGATCCGGACTATCCGCCTTTGTGCTTTTGTTGTGACGACGCGCGTGACCAGGGTGGGATTGTGATCTGGTGTCACAACGGGCGGGGGATGGAAGCGCCGATTGCTGCTGCGCTGGGTAAATTGGATGCCTTTAATTTATTTGATCCTTTCTGGATGGACCCGGAGTATGATTTGTGGTACAATCTGCTGAATTGTGGTATTCATTTGCCTGTCTCGACCGGCACGGACTGGTTTATCTGTTCCAACAACCGGGTTTATGTGAATACCCAGGAAGCCTTTTCGTATGAAAGCTGGATCCAGGGTATGAAAGCCGGTAATACGTTTATTACCAATGGACCGGCGATTGATCTGAAGGTCAACGACCATTCGATGGGTGAGACCGTGGTGTTGTCGAGTGGGGGATCGCTGGATATTGAATCTACATTCTCGTCCTTTTATCCTGTTCATCGCGTGGAACTGATCATGAACGGTGCCGTTATTCACAGCGAGAGCTGGCCGGAAGGCAAACGGGAGGGAGCTGTCCGGCATCCGGTGAGTGTGGAGCGAGATGGCTGGATTGCCGCACGGCTTTGGGGCGATCAGCGGGACAGTTTTGATCAGTCTATTTATAGCCACAGCAGCCCGGTTTATTTTGAATGCGGACAGGCGCCTGCCGAACGTCCGGAATCGGCGCAATATTTCCTCAACGCGATTGAAGACTCGCTTCAATGGATTGATTCATACGGACGCTACAACAATGATCAGCAGCGGGAGGATGTGAAAGAACTGTTTCGCAGGGGGCGGGAAGCTTATGTGGGATTGGCAAAATAGGGAAGGAATACGCATGTCTGGGCCGATTGCCGAAACCACTCCGGAAATCACAACGCTGGAGGATGAGCAAACCCTGGTGATTCCACCATGGCAGGTTGTACTGCTAGATGACAACGATCACACGTATGAGTATGTGATCCAGATGTTGTGTAAGATTTTGGGGGTGAATTCGCAGGTTGCCGGACAGATGGCTGTGGAGGTGGATACGACGGGGCGGGTGGTCGTGTTTAAAGGGTCCAGAGAGCGGTGTGAACTGGTCCAGCAGCAGATTCACAACTGGGGGGCCGATCCCAGGATATCCCGGTGTAAGGGATCGATGAGCGCGGCGATTGAGGAATCTGGGTAGTGATTCTTAAACATCGCGCCGTTGTCATTTCGGTGCGATGCCGGTGCGATCTGTGACCTGATTCACTTCTTAAAACGCATTATTTCGGTGCCCGCATCTTGTTCGTTTTTTCGAGACTTCGTTTGCTTGTTCACTTGACAAGGAGATCTGTTATGAGCCAGTCCGAATTTGTCGCTCCAGTTGCCGATTATGTGCAACGTGTGACGGACAGTTGCACCTGGCAGGAGAACCAAACGCCGTTGCTTGCAGACGGCTTTGACCTGCAAACGGGTGAGCCGCTGCGCTGGGAGGGGCAGATGCTTTCCAATCTGGCCTGCCAGCAGAATTTTCTTCGTACGCTCGATGCGCTTGGCACGCTGACCGACGATGCCAAATACCATCGGCAAGCGGATGAGTGGATCGGATGTGCGTTCGAGCAATTGCGGGATCCTGCTTCAGATTTGTTTTACTGGGGCGGTCACACCAGTTTCGATCTCCTGACGTTAAATCCGGTGCTCGGTAATCACGAGATGAAATGTGTGTATCCCCATTACGCCTATCTCTACAAGGTGGATGGGGACGTCATGAGCCGTTTTGTAAAGGCTTGCTGGCATGCGCATATCTGGGATTGGGCCACGCTACTTTTCAATCGTCACGGCAATTACGAGCCCTGGGAAGAAAAGTGGCAGGCTGAGTTTGAGGGTGGCCCTTTGCCTATAATCGAAAATACAGCGCTCTCTTTTGTGAATACGGGCAGTGATCTGATTTTGAGCGGGGCCATGTTGTATGCTCTATCGGGCGACGAAACGCCATTGCGCTGGGCCTGTCATTTGCTTTCACGCTACGACCAGATTCGCCATCCCGAGACGGGCCTGGCAGGCTATCAGTTTAATCATCGCGATCCCTGTCGGGTGCGAGCGTCTTTTAAAGAGCCGTTCGGCGAACGTGAAGATGTGAACGAAGTCACAGTGGTGAGCAACAATGTGATTCGGACGCGTTACGGGCGGGCGGCTGTTACGTTTCTCAATGTGTTTGAAACGCTGGGAGAGGAGAAGGGAAAGCCCTTCCGTGATCTGGTTGTAAAGGATCTGGAGGCGCTGGCGGAATATGCGTACGATGCGGAGGATCACTGCTTTTATCCGGCGCTGAATGACGGGACGCGTCTCGGTCCGGAACATGCGATGGATGGCGTAGGGTACTGTCCGCCGTCCAAGCTAGAAAAGGTACGCGCCGACGGACTGATGTTCCTCTCCTATGCTCGTGCTTACCACCTGACCGGCGTCGAGCGTTTTCGAGAGGTGGCGGTGGGGCTGGCAGAAGGCATGGGATGGGGTACTTTGGAAGCACCGATCCATTTTGATGCAAGCGTGTCCCCTCCCGATCTGCACAATTGGGTGAATTCCGGTCAGAACGACGCGTGTGCCCTGTTTGGCCTGCTCGAACTGCACGCGGCGACCGGGGAGGCGGCGTTGCTGCAATCGGCTCTTTCGCTGGGGCAACACTTGCTGGGCAAATATCGGGTGGATGACTGGATTGTTTCGGGCGGCCCCGATGGTTCCACGAATATCGATACCGCTCTTCCTCTGGCTCTTTTGCACCTGGAAGCCGCGACCCGGGGAGACGGCCAGGCACTTCCTGCTTTTTATGCCAATAATACCTATTTTGATCCCAAAATTGTGATCCGGCGCCGGCAGGAGGCGATGGGTGCCCAATCCAGTTGAATCGGCACCTGCGTTGCTTTGAGTTGCAGAGTAGAGAACGGAAATGGAGGGAGCATCGATCATTTGCTCCCTCCATTTGGTTGTTTTATTCCCACTTCAGATTAAAGTATAAGCCAATTTTCCTTGCGCAGGGAAAATTTATCTATTTAAATAACTATTTAATAAATATATATTTATATAAAAATAAATGCGAATGTTTTGCATTACTATGTGCGTGTATGACGCCATTTTGTGTTTTAATCGGTATCACTCATACCGGAGGGCATCCACGGGATTGGCTGTTGCTGCCCGGATAGAAGGATCGATTGTGAAAATCCTTTACGACACCGATCACGTTTCCTTTTCTGCCTTTCCACATAATAATTAGGATGAGAGGCGCGGGGTACGAGTGCCCGACTCCATCCTCTGGTTAGACACGCTCCTTTGCATTCTCTTTCTTCGACTCCAAATAGAGCGTATCTGGGCAGATGTCCTGCTCGTGGGGCCATACGACTGTTCCGCCAGCTGCTCGAGCTTGTTTGAAATAAGCCGTGTCCTGAAGCTCCTTAAAAACGCCGAAATCCAAGAGAGGGGAACAATCATATATCCCAACCTCTCCATTCGTAAATGTAAGGATCAGACTATATTTGTCGGTGGGGGTAACGGATTCTACTCTAGGGTTCATAAATCACCTCAAAGGATCAATTTTGTAAAGTGGCTGGCCACTAACTGCAAGCTCCCAATTGGCTATAAGCTCATCCCGATGGATTTCTATCCAGGCCTGGACGAGTCTCATCCTATTTCGTGGAATTTCACCCGCGAGAGTTTCGCCTTCAGGAATTGCAACTACAGCTTCGTGTTCCTGGTATTTCACGTGTATATGCGGTCTATTATGCTGTTTGTTGTCGATATAGTAAAGAGATATAATGATCCCATAGAACATCGATATGACAGGCATGGTTCTTCCTTGTGCAAGAAACCCTGATTTTTGCCTAAAGACAACGATTTGTTAGCCGCGTTCTGCGGATCATTGGCCGGAAGGAATTTCGAAAATTTTAAGGGTGAAAGATTTTCCCGGATCTAATGTGGGATAAGCCCACGGATTTATCCGTGGGTGACTTGACCGTCCACGATTCTCTGAAACACCCCGAATGTAGTAAACTGGAGTTGGTCCGAGAATCAACTAGGGGCGACTTCTGCGTGCAATTTCAATCCCAAGGCTGTAATGACTTTGAGAATGGTATCGAAACTTGGGTTCCGTTCTCCAGATAACGCTTTGTAAAGGCTTTCTCTGGAAAGGCCCGTATCGCGTGCGACCTGTGCCATACCCTTGGCACGCGCAATGTCTCCTAAGGCTTTGGCGATGAAGGCCGCATCGCCGTTGGCCTCATCTATGCACGCTTCCAGGTAGGCTGCCATTTCTTCAGGTGTTCGGAGATGTTCCGCAACATCGTAATGTGTGGTAATGGTCTGGGTCTTACGAATTTCAGCCATGAACAAAATGTATCCTATTGGCTACAAAAAGTCAATTCTTTGGCTGGTTGCAACGATTTTCAATGTTTCAATTCGTTCGATGCTTGGGACGCGCTTCTGCAACCAGAATATGCGCTACGTCTTCGCGTTTTGGACGAATGACAATATCAATATCGTTGGCATTCATTTGGTTTACTGGGCGATATAACCCCCATCTACAGGGAAGGCATGGCCGGTTACGAAGGAGGCGGCATCCGAGCAGAGCCAGACAGCAGCTTCTGCTATTTCTTCAGGCGTTCCCAGACGACCCATCGGATGACGGGCGGTGACTTTGGCTTCTCTCTCCGGATTGTCGAGGATCGACTGGATCATGTTCGTACGGGTAAAGCCCGGACAGATCGCATTGACTCGGATGTTCTGCTGGGCGTATTGAAGTGCGCCCGTTTTGGTGAGCCCAACCACCCCATGTTTGCTGACGACATATGGTGTGGCGCCTGCAATTCCGACCAATCCTAAGATGGAGGCGGTATTTACAATGGCGCCACCGCCGTGATTAAGCATGTGGAGGATTTCGTATTTCATGCACAACCAGACACCTTTGAGGTTGATGTTTATGGTGGTGTCCCAGGCTTCTTCACTGCACTCTGCAAGACCCTTCCCCTCAGCGTCTGCTATACCTGCGTTGTTGAAAGCGCAGTCCAAACGGCCATAGGCTTCCACTGTTTTGGCAACCATCGCTTCGACGGCTGCTGCTTGCGTGATATCTGTGTTTACAAAAATCGCATCGCCACCGCTTTCCTGAATGAGGTGGACGGTATGTTCTCCGCCTTCGATGTTGATATCGGCAATGACGATTTTTGCACCCTGCTTTGAAAACGCCCGTGCGGAAGCCCGCCCAATGCCGTTGCCGCCACCGGTTATCAATGCGACTTTATTTTCAAATTGTTCGGACATAAGAATATCTCCCAAACTTTTGAGTGGGGTCCGGGATAGCTGTGTACATGGTTGCTTTAAGGAAGGGCTTATGCAGATTGCATAAGCCCTTTGTGTTGGATGATCTGTACGGTTATCTCCAGCCGGATTATCTGGC
Source organism: bacterium (assembly GCA_027296045.1). Taxonomy (GTDB): domain Bacteria; phylum Latescibacterota; class UBA2968; order UBA2968; family UBA2968; genus JAPUJS01. The sequence goes on from JAPUJS010000135.1 coordinate 11,474, forward strand.
AGAGACGCCTCCATCAACCGGCTCCTCCGGTGACGACTGCCACTTTCTCTGCTAATCTTGCCATGGAATCCCTATCCGGCGGTCAGGACTTCTCGCACGCCTGCAATGATATTCTCGCGATCTGGAAATACGTGGTCTTCCAGTCCGGGGCTATAGGGTATGGGGACGTGGAGTGCGCACACTCGTTTGATAGGGGCTTTCATTTTTGCGAATGTTTCGGCGTCTTCGGTGGCAACTGCGGCGATTTCGGCCGAGGCGCCAGCGGTGGGACCGGCTTCGTCGGCGATGACCAGCCGGCCGGTTTTTTGGACGGAGGCGCGAATGGCATCGTGATCCAGGGGGACGAGGGTGCGTGGGTCGATTACCTCGACGGAGACGCCTTCTTTGTCGAGGATTTCGGCTGCGGCAAGGGCTTCGTGCACCAGCCAGGCCAGGGCGACAATGGTGATATCTGTGCCTTCTCGCTTGGTATCGGCTTTGCCCAGGGGCACAGTGTAGTCTTCGTCGGGCACTTCGCCTTCGATGGCCATGAGTCGGTTGGATTCGAAGGAGATGACGGGGTTGTCGTCGCGGATCACAGATTTGAGCAGCCCCTTCATGTCATAGGGTGTCGAAGGCAAGATCATTTTCAATCCTGCGAGGTTCATGAACATGGAATATGGGCTCTGGGAGTGCTGGGCGGCAACTCGCCTGCCGCCTCCAACGGACGTGCGAAAGGTGATGGGGAATTTGACCTGGCCGCCGAACATGTAGTGGATTTTGGCCGCCTGGTTGACAATCTGGTCCATGGCAACAAAGGAGAAGGTGACCATGCTCCAGTTGATGATGGGGCGAAAGCCGGAGCCTGCTGCGCCGACAGCAATGCCGGTCAGTGCGCCTTCGGCGATGGGAGTGGCACGTACTCGGCTGGGGCCAAACTCTTTGACGAGGGCTGCGGGGGCATCGGTGGAGAGGTGAAACGTGGTGGGATCGCGCCTCATTTCTTCTGTAAGCGCTTCCATCCCTGCCTGTGCGTATGAGATTGTTCGCATGGTGGAGTTCCTTATTGTGACTCTGCAAATACGTCCTGGAGTGCTGCATCCGGTTCGGGAAACGGACTTTCTCTGGCAAATCGGACGGCTTCTTCGATTTCGTTGAGGATGTTTTGGTCTATTTTTTGCCATTCTTCCTGGTTAAGAGCGCCCTGGTCCATCAGACCGGCGACAAAGCGTTCGATGGGGTCCTTTTGTTTCCAGGCCTTGATTTCTTCTTGCGGGCGTGGGTCTACCCCCCCGACTCTTTCGGTGTGTCCGCGCCAGCGATAGGTTTTGCATTCGATGAGGGTGGGGCCTTCGCCCTTTCGTGCGCGGACGATGGCGGTTTCTGCGGCTTCATAAACCGCCAGGATATCGTTTCCGTCCACGATCACACCCGGGATGCCATAGCCTGCGGCTCGGGCGGCAACATCGCTGTGTGCCAGGGTGCTTGTGGCTGCGGTGCTGGCGGCATAGAGGTTGTTTTCACAGACGTAGAGCATTGGAAGCTTCCAGGCGGCTGCGATGTTGATGGACTCGTGGAAAGGTCCGGCGTTAGAGGCACCGTCTCCAAAGAAAGAGACTGCGACACGGCCCTTGCCTTCGAGCTGGGCCGCCAGACCGGCGCCGGTGACGATGGGGATGCCGCCTGCGACAATGCCATTGGCACCCAGCATTCCGATGCTGAAATCGGCGATGTGCATCGAGCCGCCTTTGCCTTTGCAATAGCCGGTTTGTCGGCCGTAGAGTTCGGCCATCATCCGCTTCAGGTCCGCGCCTTTGGCAATACAATGCCCGTGGCCGCGGTGGGTGCTGATGATCTGATCGTCGGGGTTGAGGGCCGCACAGATGCCGACGGCGACGGCTTCTTCCCCGATGTAGCAATGTACGACGCCGTAGATGTCTCCGGATTGGTAGTCGTCGGAGGCGCGTTCTTCGAAGCGGCGGATGGTTTGCATCGAACGTAGCATATCGAGTTGTTTGTCTGCTGTAGGGGCCATTCTGCATTCTCCTATGCGGGTCTGTCGCCCTTCTGTACCGGGGCTGTGCGGCTGTCGATGCCGGGCAGCATTTTGGACGGGTCACGGGTCACGATGACATCGATGATGGTGGGGGTGTCGCGGTTGGCGATTCCTTTGGCGAACGCCTCACTCAGGTTGTCGGGATGGTCTACGCGGATTCCCTGGCAGCCGAGTTCGCGGGCCACATTGGCATAGTGGGTTTCGCTCAGATCGCTGGACTGATAGCGGCCGCCATACAGGTTGTGCTGGAGGGCTTTGACGTAGCCGGAGGCGGCGTTGTTTACAATGGCAAGGGTGAAACCGAGGCCCAGGCGGCGGGCGGTTTCGAGTTCTCCAAGCACCATGTTAAATCCGGCATCGCCGGTGAGTCCGATCACAGCGACATCGGGGGCGGCAAGCTGAGCGCCCAGGGTGCCGGGCAGTCCATAGCCGATGGATGCAAATCCCCGGTTGGCAATATAACAGCGGCCTGCGCGGTTTGAATCGAAGAGCAGTCCGGTCCAGTGGGCGGCAAAACCGCCGTCGACGACCAGGATTCCGTTGTCGGGCATTGCGCCCTGTAATTCACGAACCAGCCGTGCCATATGGATCGGTTGCTCGGTGGATGCGTAGCGAGGTTCTGCCTCTTTTCGCCAGGCAGACATTCGTTCCGCTATTTCAGTGAGGTAGGCCGCACGTTGTTTCTGCAGGGTTTCGGCGTCGTCGGCCAGACTGTCCTGGAGGTCGCGAAGGCCTTCGGCTGCATCTCCCCAGAGGGCGACGTCGGTGGGGGTGGTGCGCCCGATTTCTTCGGCCACGATATCGAGATG
>JAPUJS010000136.1 GCA_027296045.1 bacterium
ATGGCACCGGCGATTTGGGGGATTTCTGTGCCGGGCTGGATGTGACCGGGCCAGCGGATGAGGAAGGGGACGCGGACGCCGCCTTCGTCGGTGGAGCCTTTGCGGCCTTTCATGCCGCCGTTCCAGCGGGGGCCGTTGGGGCCGTTGTCGCTGAAATAGATGACGACGGTGTTGTCCGAAAGGTTCAGGTCGTCAAGTTTGGCAAGCAGGCGGCCGACATTCCAGTCGACGTTTTCACACATGGCCAGGGCGGCTCTGGTGCGGTTGATGTCTTCGGAGTCAGGATCGCGGTCGCGCATGTCAATGGGGTGGTCTTTGAATTTTTCAAAGAAGCGGTCGGGCACCTGGAAGGGGGAGTGGGGGATGTTGTAGGGAACGTAGCAGAAGAAGGGGCGGTCTTTGTTTTGTTCGATGAAGGCCATGGCGTGGTCGGTGAAGTCGTCGGCGATGTAGCCTTTGCCGCGGACAATTTCGCCGTTGTGTTCGAGGATGGGGTCGAAATAGTGGCCCCAGTGACCGGAGCAGAAGCCGTAGAATTCGTCAAATCCGCGGGCGTTGGGGTGGTAGGGGTGCTGGGTGCCGTTGTGCCACTTTCCAAAAGCGCCGGTGGCATAGCCGGCGGATTTGAAGGTGTCGCCAATGGTTTTTTCGTCGGGGTTCAGGCGTTCTTCTCCCGTGGAGACCCCGCGAACACCGCCGCGAAGGTGGTAGCGGCCCGTGAGGAATTCGGCGCGGGTGGGGGCACAGACGGGGCAAACGAAAAAGCGATCGAAGAGGGCCCCGTCTCGGGCGAGGGAGTCGATGTTGGGGGTATCCAGGTTGGTGTTGCCGTGTAAGCTCAAATCGCCCCAGCCCTGGTCGTCGGTGAGGAGGATGAGGAACTTGGGTTTTGTTTCTGCCATGGGTCAGGCTCCTTGGTTGGTTGTGCTGGATTCTGGAAGGATTATTTGCCACATTAAGGGGTATGAGATTTGCCGATCAGCATCGGTCAATGATTCTGTCTATTCCAGGCCTGATCCTTCAGGACACGTAAGCCAGACCCTCTCCCTCGGTCCCTCTCCCACAAGTGGGAGAGGGAAGTTTGAGGGTTGCCGTTCAGGCGCCCTTAAACGGGGTGAGGGCCTCTACCACCAGTGCCAATTTTAGTCTCAAATCTCATTTATGACCTTTTCCCGCATTCGCGCTAAGAAACACGCTTATTTCATCTTGGCAATAAAAATCGTTTGGTGATCTCTTCAACGAACCAGGAGGAACATGATGGCATCCAATTCGAGTCCAATTCGGTTTGCAGTGATTGGTGCCGGGATGATTGGTGGGTTGCATGCAAAATTGATTTCGGAGATGGAAGAAACAGAGCTTGTGGCGGTCTGTTCGCGGGATCTGGAACGGGCCAGGGGGTTGACGGATTCTTTTGGGGGAGAGCCGACGACCGATCTGGAGGGGGTGCTTGGGCGGGCAGATGTGGATGCCGTGTCGATTTGTACGGCAAGTGGGGAGCACGCAACTTTTGGGATTCCGGCTGCTCGGGCGGGCAAGCATGTGCTGGTTGAAAAACCGATTGAGATTTCGCTGGAGCAGGCCGATGCCATGATTCAGGCTTGTGAGGAATGTGGGGTCAAGTTAGGCGTGATTTTTCAGCTTCGATTTCTGAACGCGTCCAGGAAGGTTAAAAGGGCGCTGGACGAAGGGGTGTTGGGCCGGCTGGTGATGGCAGATTGTTATATGAAATTTTATCGGCCACAGGATTATTATGACGGGTCGCGGTGGAAGGGAACGCTGGCTCTGGATGGTGGAGGAGCGCTGATCAATCAGGGCATACACGGTCTGGATTTGCTGTTGCATCTGGCCGGAGATGTGGCGTCGGTGCAGGCTTATACGGGGATTCTGGCACACGAGAATATTGAAGTGGAAGATACGTGTGTGGCGACAGTGAAATATCAAAATGGGGCGTTGGGCGTGATTCAGGCGACGACTTCGGTGCATCCGGATTTTCAACAGCGCATTGAATTGCACGGGACGGAGGGCACGATTATTCTGGAAGGGACGGAAGATACGTGGGTTGCCCACTGGGAGACGTTTGGGGGCGGCAAGCGGGAGGGGCAAGTGGGTTTGGTGGATCACGCAGGTGCCGAGGCTGTTTTGCACGAAGGGGGGGAGGCGCACCGGCGGCAGATAGAGGATTTTGTGGCGGCTGTTCGCGAAGACCGGGAGCCGGCGGTGAACGGGGAGGAAGGGCGACGATCCCTGGCGGTTGTGCAGGCGGTCTACGAGTCGGTCCGGGTGGGCGGGGAGGTGTGTATCTGAGCAAAAAAAGAACGAAAATTTTGGTTGACTTTTGTTATAGAATTGAGTAAATCTTGTCCACTAGATTTGAAGGACTGTTTTTTCTGTCTCCTGTGCAGTTGACGTGGAAATGATGTGGCAAGGATCAGAAATATCGATCCTTGCCGTTTTTTATGGCATTTGCACAGTTTTATCTTCTTGAGGAATGGAGGTGAATTACGTTGCCAGAAGGTCGAGTGAAGTGGTTTAATGAATCCAAAGGCTATGGATTTATTGAGCAGGACGAGGGCGAAGATGTGTTTGTCCATTATTCTGCCATCCTGGGCGATGGGTTCAAGACGTTGAACGAGGGTGATACGGTCGAGTTTGAGGTCGCTCAGGGCCCCAAGGGGCTCCAGGCGGCCAATGTTGTCAAACAGTAGGCGTCCCGGGCGCAGGTTTTGCCGGTTTTAATGCCGATCCTTAGATCGGCATTTTTATTTGATTTTTATATTCGAAAGGGCGCTTTATGGCAGGTCGTGTGCTTCGGGTCGGTCAGGTTGGGGTTGGCGGGCGAGGCAATCGGATTATGGCAAGTGTGCTTCAATCCGAGAATATGGAATTAACGTGCATTCAAGATGTGGACGAGAAGGCGGTGGCGCGGGCGCTTCAGAAGCATCCATGTCAGATGTGTTCTTCTTTCGAGGAGATGCTTGCCTCGGATGTGGATGCGGTGCTGTTGATTTTGCCCAATTTTTTGCACGAGTCTTTTACGGTCCAGGCGGCGAAGGCGGGAAAACACGTGTTTGTCGAAAAGCCAATTGCCAACCGTTTGGACGAGGCCGGTCGGATGATTGCCGCCTGTGAGGAACATGAGGTGCTTCTGGCTGTCGGACATTCCGATCGGCACCGAGGTCGTTGTCGAGTCTTGTCAAAGTTGGTTCAAGACGGGGCTTTGGGTGAGTTATGTGGTTTTCAGGCGTGTAATTCGCACGACAATGCCAAACGGTCTGACAAACGCTGGAAGACAGATCCGAAGGTGACGCCCTGTGTGCCGTTGATGCAGTTGGGTATTCACCAGATTGATACCCTGCGGTCTTTTTTTGGGGACGTGGCATCCGTATTCTCCCACCACGCCAAAATGAGCAGCCAATTTGATATGATCGATTCAACGCATTCTATGATCCGGTTTGAAAGTGGTGTGACGGGCTCTCTGGCATGTTATTATGTGGTACCCGGAACGAAGGTGCTCAATTTGTATGGGGTTGGGGGACGAGCTGTTGCGCACGATGACCATATTGAGGTTTTAAAGGAGGGTGCTTCCAAACCCGAGGTGATCGACGGGTCTGAAGAAGATGACCCCCCGGGGGATGTGCGGATGCTCACTGCATTTGCAGATGCGGTTTTGAACGGTTCTGAGTTCCCAACCGATGGGATGGTTGGGGCAAAGGCGCTGGCTGTGTTGTGGGCCGCTGTTTATTCTGCAGAACGGGGGCGTGAGGTGACGCTTGAAGAAACCCTTGAGCATTATGGAGCAACTTATCTGATGGAGGTGTAACATGTCTGAACAGGAAGTGATGCTGGCCAAGTTGACCCGGCGTGAATTTCGAGAGGCCCTGGAAAGAGGGGAGTTTCAGACGGCCATTATTCCTACAGGGAGCAACGAGCAGCACCTGGAACACCTGGCGATGGAGCACGATATTATTTCGGCGACCTATGTTGCACAGGAGGCGGCCAAGAGGCTTTATCCCCGGGTGATTGTGAGCGTGCCCATGGCGATTGGCATTTCCGAGCATCATATGGTGCACAAGGGTACGATGACGGCCAAGCCGGGTTCGTGGCTGGCTGTGCTGTTCGATGCGGTGGAGAGCCTGGTGCGACACGGGGTCAAAAATGTACTGATTTTGAACGGTCACGGTGGAAACGAAGCGCCTATGTATGGCATCATCCGGCAGTGGCAGCTCTATTTTGGGTCGACGGCTCCGGAGGCGAACGTGCAGTTTCACTCCTACTGGAATTTGAGCCGGGCGGAGGCAGAACCGCACTGCAAAGGGCGCGTTCCCGGACATGCACAGGAGTATGAAACGGCTTTTGCTTTGGCCCTTTTCCCGGAAAATGTGCGGCACGAGGCGATGCGGGAGCAGGAGGACAAGCAGCCCCTGGACGCCACAGCCGAACAAGGACATGTGCTGGCAGAAGCTGCGGTGAGCAAGACAGCCGAATTTCTGGAGGAGATGATGGCCGGAGGGCACCGCGAAGTCCAGCGGCACGTCTTGTCTGCCGAAATTCCTCAGAAACGGTAGGCAGATGCCCGCGTTCTGCCAGAAGGTGGACCAGGAAACCAGAAGGCGTTGTGTGCGGGTATTTGCACAAGTTGCTGGCCTTTGAGCGGGCCGGCCTTCAAGCCCCAGGTGGAGACGGTTTTCCGGTCTTTCCAAAGGAAGAAAAACTATGAATGCCAAACCGCGCGTGGCGGTACTCATCAGTCCGGATCGATGCTACGAGAATATCAACGAGCGTTTTTCTCACATGGTTGGAGACCGTCTCGACCTTGTGATGCAGGAATCACCGACCCCTTCCGATGCGGACATCGCTGCGCTTATACAGGACGCAGACGCAATGGTCACCGGCTGGGGAACCCCCACAATCGCTCCGGAAATCATTGTGCAGGCGAAACGGCTGCGGCTTGTTGTCCATGCCCAGGGAAGTGTGAAGCCCCTGCCCTACGAGGCTATTCTGAACCAGGGAATCATACTCACCAATTCTGCCCGGGCCTATGCGCGAACCATGGGCGAGGCCGTCATCGGTATGATGCTGGCCCTGGGATACCACATGCGTTACTCCCACGAGCTGTACACCTATCAGCAGAGCACATCTTTTGACCGCAGTGAGATTCTTGGTATCGGCCTGGACGGTAAGACGGTGGGCATTGTAGGGTTGGGTCCCATCGGCTCCTTGATTGCAGAAATGCTCCCCACATTCAATGTGAGCCTGGTGGCCTACGATCCCTATGTGGATCCTGTGATCGCCAGGCAGCGAAACGTGACTCTGGTCGACAGCATCGATGCCCTGGCGCAGCAGTGCCAGATTCTCACGGTTCACTGTGGCTGGACCGAGGAGACGACTGGCCTGGTCAGCCGCGGTGTGCTCGAGCAGCTGGGCCCTCGGAACATGCTTATTTGCAATGCCCGCATGCCAATCGTCGATGAAGATGCGCTCTATGAACGGGTCGTCGCACAGCAGATCTATGCCGCGTTGAATCTCCTTCCGATGCGGAAGGATCTGTGGTTAAATCCTGAGCTTCGCGGCCTCCCTAATCTCCTGCTTACCCACGGGTCCAGCAACGTATCCGACACCTGGTATGACCAGGTATCCCGTAACGTGGCCGTGCAGCTCCTCAATTTCTTTGATGGGAAATCCGTGTCACCTCAGTTGACTCTGGAGCAGATTGCAGGGAGCACCTGAGCTCAGGGCATTGCCGTGATGTCGAATACTTTCTCAGGACTCTATTATGACAAATGTAAAGATCGTCGTGGTTGGAATTGGAAGCGCAAGCTTTGGGCCCAAAACACTTGGAGACATTCTCTCTCGATCCGAATTGTCCGGGAGCACATTATGTCTTGTCGACATCAGACCCGAGGCCCTCGAACCGATGGAAAAGCTGGCAACGAGGATGAACGAAGAGTGGTCGACGGGCTTGAAAATTCAAGCAACAACAGATCTGACCGAAGCACTGCCCGGCGCCAACTTCGTCATCTGCATGCTCGAAGCAAACCGCGACCGGCTGTGGCAGCTCGACATGCAGATCCCTCACAAATACGGCGTCCTGCAGGTTCTGGGTGAAAACGGCGGCCCCGGGGGTCTGTCACACACCCTCCGCACCGTCCCCCTTGTCCTCGACGTTGCCCGTCAGACCGAAAAACACTGTCCTGACGCCTGGTTCCTCAACTACACCAACCCGCTGCCACGCGTGTGCCGAGCGATCAAGAAATACACCCAGGTCAAGGCCATCGGGTTCTGCCACGGGATCGGGCGAACCGTTCGGGTGATTGGAGACATCCTCGACCGCGACCCGGACCAGCTCGACATCAAGGCGGCTGGCTTGAACCACTTCCACTGGGTCCTCGACGTTCGGATCAAGACGACTGGGGAGGATGTGTATCCCCTTCTCCGGGAATGGGCAGTCAACCCGAAAGAACGCCACCTCTGGAGTGATCTCTTTCGCTGTTTCGGCTACCTCCCGTTCCCAAGTGATGATCACGTGGGCGAATACCTGCCATTCATGCACGTCGAGTTCTTCCAGTCCTGGAAGAAATACGGCCACGACCACTGGCTGCTGCACTGGGATGGCAAGGATGTCAAACGCCAGACTATGTGGAACCAGATCAACGAGATGATCGGTGGAGACCGTTCTATCGATTCACTTTTCGGTGGATCGGGAGAGCGGGCAATTCCGGTTCTTCTGGGGATTCGCGACGACCTCAACAGCCACGAGTTGGCGCTCAACATTCCGAACGAGGGGTACATCGGAAATCTTCCAGATGATGCCATCGTTGAAGTGCCAGCTATTGTAAACGGTGACGGTATCGACGGCTTCTGCGTCGGCGATCTGCCCCCACAGATCGCAGCCTGGTGCAGCAACCAGGTTCATGTGGCGGAACTCGCAGTCGACGCGGCGGTCACAGGAGACAGGACGGTTGCCCTTCAGTCGCTCCTTGCCGACCCCGTCACCAACGACATTGAAACGGCCGAGAAGATTCTGGACGAGTATCTTGCGGTCCACGCAGACTGGCTGCCGCAATTTGAAAGGAACGGATGAGCGATCATGGGTAAAATTAGAGAACAGGCAAAACGGGATCAGTTAGTGCAGGACGGATTCTGTGTGTTCGATTCGGTCCTGGATCCGGAGATGGTCGCCAGGGTGACGGTGGCATCAAACAGGCTTTTGGACGCCCAGGACGCCGAGCATTTTGAAAAGCAGAAGTCAACCGG
>JAPUJS010000137.1 GCA_027296045.1 bacterium
CCTTCTCCCAAATACAAAACCGACGGTCGGATCACCCAACCATTGGATGACCCGACCGCTTAACATGTCATATAAGAGCGGCTGACGAGAGGGGATCTGCGGCCCTCTGCGCGGCTTAGGGTCATGGGGGCAGGGTTCAGCGGCCCTCTGCGATCCTGCTCTACAACTTCCGTTAAACAGCTGCCTTCTGTTTATTCCCTTCCCGGCGTTTGCGCCACTTCTCCCCATCAAACTGCGGATGATACACATCGTTGAAAAACCGACGGTGTGCTTCAGACAGCGACCCCAGCATCTCGTCCGTAAAATCGGGCTTGTGATGCCGCACATTGATGTGATTATAACAAAAAAACAACGCACATCTCGGATCGTCCTGCTCCCACGGACACGCCGTGTGTCGCACCGCCTCCGAGAAAATCAACAAAGACCCCGGCGGACAACCATACGTATCCCACACCCCCGAGTCCCGCGCATCAAAACACTCCGGAAAAGGACGGAAATTCGACTTGTGACTCCCCGGAATAAATGCCGTTCCCCCCCTGTCTTGTTCCACACCATTCAGTTCCCACACCACCCGTGTCATACCCGCATGAATCCGCCCATTGTGATACTGATAGCTATAATTCGGATTCACAGACTTGCCGCCTGCGTGGGGCGTCCACCCCTTGTGCCCGTCGTTTCGCTCCCGCCAGCTCAAAAAACACCCCTCCAGACGGATCTTCTCCGTCTCGTCGTCAATAATCGAATGCAACACCCGCATAATCGCCGGATGGTCAATCAAAACCGAAGCCGCCCCACCCGGTAAACACTGTGCTTCCGTGGGCAGAGACTCTCGATCGGTGCGCAATTTAACACACTGCTCCTTGATGGGCGCAATTTCGTCCTCGCTCAACACGGCGGGAAACAGAATATACCCTTTCAGATCAAACAAAAACCGTTCTTCTTCCGTCATCGGCGTATACTCAGTCATGCGACCTCCTTGAAATGATGCAGTCAGTTAGCCGCTTTCCAGCGAGCTTCGAAGATACTTAGATCAACCATCTATATCAAGTCCATCAAACGTCAAACATAATGATCTGCCGGGCAACCTCACCTTTGAGTAGGGCCTCAAAACCGTCGTTGATCTCATCCAGCTTAATATTGCGCGTAATCATCTCATCCAATTTGAGATTGCCGGTAAGATACATATCCACGTACCGCGGCATATCCACCCGAAATCGATTGGATCCCATACTGGAACCCTGAAGCTTGCGTTCCCTCAGAAAGTCATGTCCGGTTAGCTCAATCTTGGTCCCCTGGGGAATCATCCCAATAATCGTAGCGGTACCACCCACTTCAAGCATACGAAAGGCCTGTTCAGCGGTCTCCTTCAGTCCCACCGCTTCAAACGAATAAGCCACGCCACCCCCCGTCAAATCCATTACCTGCTCAACCGGATCCCCGTCACGCGCATTCACAAGATCCGTCGCCCCCAGTTCCTTTGCTAATTGAAGCTTGGACGAAATCGTATCCACCGCAATAATGCGTCCGGCCCCTCCGATTCGAGCACCCTGTATCGCGCTCAATCCAATACCGCCACATCCAATGACCGCCACCGTACTGCCCGGTTCCACCTTCGCCGTATTCAGTACGGCCCCGACCCCCGTCGTCACACCGCATCCGATCAGCGCAGCCTTATCCAGTGGCATATCCTCACGAATTTTACAAACCGCATGTTCATGCACCAGCAACTGTTCGGCATACGAAGAAAGGTTCGCAAACTGGAAAAACGTCTCCCCGTCCCGAGACAACCGGGGCGCATCGGTCTCCTTTCGCTGTGTCGATTCCCGATCTTCGCAAAGATTGGGCCGTCCCGTCGTGCAATACCTGCAGTGCCCACAAAAGACCGACAAACACGTAATCACATGATCGCCCGGTTTCACATACGTCACATCCGGCCCCACCGCCTCAACGATCCCCGCCGACTCATGGCCCAGCACAGCAGGCATTTCACATGTATAAAGCCCCTGTTGAAAATGAACATCGCTGTGACAGACGCCTGCGGCAGCAGTCCGAATCAGAACTTCGTGACCAATAGGGTCAGCAACATCAACATCTTCGACACTCAGCGGCTTATGGGCTTCGCGTAAAACGGCAGCTTTCATAGCTCATCTCCTTTGTAAACACAGTGTCCTTTCAGATAAACACCATGTCTATTTTATGTTTTCAGCCTCCACAATCCCGCTCAAGAAATTGCCTCATTGTCCACCTATCCCTCACCAAGGTGAATTCCTCTCCTTTTGGAAAAGGGGACAGAGGAGATTTCGGAAGCTGGGGGCTGGGATCTGCGGCCCTCTGTGTGGTTGTGGGTCGGGCGTTCTGCGGCCCTCTGCGATCCATCTACCTCACAACCGCCGTCCAGTACCCCTCCTCCTCTGGCGTCTGCAATCGAACCTGGCCGTCCACCGCCTCAATCGTCTCCGCTTCGCCAATCCATTTACTTTTCCGAATCGCCATCCACCGAACCGTCAACGCCTTCCCCTCTGCTGCCGACACATCCAGCAACACGTTTCCTCCGTCCGGAAAAAACACCGCATATTCACTCCCCGGATTTGCCGTACAATACGCCTCATTCCGACTCCGGTCGCTCAACAAATCCAGATGGGGTTCACAACCAAAAATATCGATCTCCTCCAAAACCATCCGCATCGACCGAATGTGCGCCTGCGAAATCTCGCTCAACCCCAGCCCCGACGGTGGTCGGTGAAATCGCGTACTTGCCAGCCCACCAAAGATATTCCGCCAGAATCGCTCCTGCGCATCCCGTGTAGTACCATAACGTCCCGTATTTGCCCCATAAATCTTCACCGTATTCAACGGCCGAATCCGACCGGAGTCCAGCACATGTTGCCGAACCGCCTGCGGATTGTCCCAATGCTGCTGCCCCGATTGGTGGTTGTTCTGCGACACATCCACAAACGCATAAATCTCCGGATGGTCGACCGTGTGCAGATGCTGATCGGCCAGCAAATCGTGCGCATCCCACATCTCTGTCGTCTCCACGCCAACACCTGCTTCCACCGCCTTCTGCTTGATATAATCCGACCAGTACTTCCCCCACTCCGGCGACTCATTTGTCTCATTGTCCATACAATACAATACGTGATCGTATTTCAACGAAAGGGACAGCATCGTATCCACCTGATGATGCTGATAGGCAAGCACTACCCGGTTGTCTTCCAATGCGGGCACACTCCTGAAAAATGCATTTTCTTTCCGTCCAGGATGTGTCCAGATCTCCTCCTTCAGCCCCGACTCTTCAACTGAATAATTCACATTATTCTTTGGATTATACGGATTGTTCACCCAGTTCTCCCGCGCAAAATCAAACCGATCCCACACTTCAAACTGCGCAAAAATCTCCCGTTCCGCCGTCAGATCCAAAAACCGCGCAAACCGACGCCAGTGTTCCTCCCCTGGCTGATTCAAATCATACAAACCCGTAGCTTCATCCTGCTCAAACCACCACACATCGTCCGGATCTCGACACGACATCGTACACCGCACGTAATTCCCTCCACACGATGCCAGCAAATCCAGATGCGTCTGCAGATCCGGTATCTGATACAAATTGTCCTCCACACTGCCGCCCAGCAACACCACAGGCTTTCCTTGGTATTGCCAGTAAAATCGATTCTCAGCATACGGTTGAATCCGGTTTTCTTCGGACATTCTCAATCTTCTCCTTCTCGTGTTCCAATCTCTCGCCCCATCGCTCCTCAATACAAACGCAACAACCCCTCGGCACCAGGAATCGCTCTCTTTTCAAACGCCTCCGAAATCCAACGCGCCCGAGACGGCAATCCCGGATTTCGATAGGCATACACCACCGTCCACCGCGTCTCACTATCATCCTGCCGGGGGTTCACGCCGTGGGCCGCGTGGGTCCACATCAAAATCACCGTCCCCGGAGGAACGGAAAGACCTTCGATCTTCAAAGGCTCCCCGGTCACCGGATGCGTCTTCCCCGCCATCCAGCCCGACTTTAGCTCTTCATCGGTAGGTGCACGGATCTCACGATCCCGAAACAAATGACTCCCTGGAACCGCCTTCAAACCCCCGTCATCCGCTTCAAACCCATTCACATAAAAAAAGATCCGAATAAACCCCAGGTTCGGATCTTCTTCCCCATACCCATGGCTGTGCCAACGAGTCCCCTGGTTGCCCCCCGGCCGATTCAAAGCCACACAATGATCGTATCGAATCTCCTCGCCCAGAACCTTTCTTGCCAGCGCCAGCATCTGCGGGTGTCCGATTAAACTTTCCAGATACGCGTCAAACTCCGCCGAAAACCGGTTCGGCTCATGGCCCTCCACCGCATTCGGTCGAATCGACTCAATAAAATCCAGCGACTCGGTCAATCGCTCCCGGGCCAGGGGCATCAGCAGTTCGGGGAACACAAAATGTCCATCCCGATCCATCGCCTCCCGCTCGGTTTCGCCAAAGGTATATGGCCCAAAAATCGGGGCCTGTATCGTCATCTCTTCTACCCCTTCCTAATCTTCCAATCGTCCTGCCCACTTGATACACCCTACAATATGCTCATGGAACCAGCCTTGATGCCACAATTCATCCCGATGGCCTAATGCGGTATACATCACCCGCCCTTCTCCATACTCATGGCACCACCCCATCGCATAGTCGTTATCCTCCCGATTCCCCTTCAACACATCCACCGAATCATTGTCCAACCGCATCAACACACGTGTCTTCTCTCGATCCCAGCTTTTGAAAGTATACACTTCCTCCGTCACCTGAAAACGTTCCCCCAACATGCGGGTGGCCGGATGGTCCCCATCCTCTACAATCACCGAGACCTCCTGGTGCCACGGATGCCCGTTAAAATATCCACCCAACATCTCTCCATATTCCGGCCAGTCATAACACGTATCCGTTGCATTATGAATCCCCAAAAATCCCTTTCCACCCCTCACAAAATCCAGAATTCCCTGCTTCTGCTCCTCGTCAAACGACAAATTTCCCGTTGTCGCAAAGGCCAGTATATCAAACTTTTCCAGGTTCTTTGCCGAAATACGGTCCAACCGGTGTGTCGTCAAAATCCCCCAGCCATTTGCTTTTCCAATTTTTTTGAGCGCCACCTCTGCATCGGGCAAATAACTGTGTTCAAATCCCGCCGAATGCCGCAAAAATAAAATATCCATCTCGCATCCTTTCTATCGTCTGTCCCATAAATCCAAATGCACAACCTAAGGTCCGGGCACCTGGAAAGGCGCTCTTCAGGGCGCTGTCCATTTATAATTCGCCCATGTTCATGATTCCCTACCCTATTTATCGGATGCCTCTTCTTCAAACAAAGATTGCCGCTGATTAAAATACGGCGACTCAAACAACAATTAATGGTCCTCATGCTTCAAAATAGCTCAACAAATCACCCTCCGCCTCCCACAGTTCCTCAAACATCTCCCGAATCTCTCCCAACGACAACACCGAAGCCGTTAGCGGATCCAGTGCACATGCATGAAACGCCGCTTCCCTGTCCCGCTCCATCACCGCCTTCACCGAAAGCTCCTGCACCGCAATATTGCTCATATTCAACGCCACACACTGAGGCGGCAAAGCCCCCACATAAACCGGGTGCACACCCTCCCGGTCCACCACACACGGCACCTCCACACAACATCGATCCGGCAAATTTGTAATCATCCCGTTATTCATCACATTCCCATTAAAACAGAACGGTTCTCCCGTCAGCCTGGCCTCCATAATCGCCGACGCATATTCGTGCGACGGACTCAGTGCAGGCACCGACGCTTCGCTATCGTCCTCGACCCCCATATCCTTCATCCACGTCCGCTTTCGCCGCTCTGGCAACGTCATCGGCACCGGCTCCCGCTCGCCCACACCATAATAATCCCGCAACTCCTTCGTCCGCCTGAAATACGGCAAATACTCCGCATTATGCCGGGTGCTTTCGGTTACAAAATACCCAAACTGCTTCATCATCTCCACCCGCACCTTATCCTCTTCAAAGCTTGGATGCGTATCCACCGCCTCCCGGATTCTGGGATACAAATCCACACCCCCTCGCCGAAACTTCAGGATCCAGGCCTGATGGTTAATCCCCGCAACCAGATAGCTCACATCTTCATAGGGCACATCGATCCCATTTGCCAGCTTCTTCGTCGTTCCCTGAACACTGTGGCACAATCCCACGTTCTGGATCGATGACCCCTCCGAATGCAACCAGGTCAACATCGCCATCGGATTCGTATAATTCAACATCAGGGCATCCGGACATGCCTTCTCCATATCCAGGGCAAACTTCAAATGCTCATTCGCCGTACGCAAAAACCGAAACACGCCACCCACGCCCACCGTATCGGCCACCGACTGGTGCAACCCATACTTCAACGGAATGCCAATTTCCGACGCATAGGGTTCGCCCCAATAAGCCGCCCCGCCAATCGACACGGCCGTCACCACAAAATCCGCATCGGGCAACAGCTCCATCCGATCTGTGCTCGCCACACAAGTCGCCGGCAAATTGTGCCCTTCAATCGCCCGACTCACATAATCGTGTATCTGGCTCAGCCGTTCTTCATTGATATCGCACAAAGCAATCGTCGAATCCTGAAACAATTCTCGCGATAAAATATCAATCGACAGCCGCCCGCCAAACCCACTGCCCGCACCGATAATCACAATCTTTGCCAAACCGATCTCCTTCAAGTAAAAACCTTTTCGAACGGAACCCGATTACCCCAATTTATCTGACCCGGCAACATCATACCCGCGCCAGGCCACCTGCTCCACCATCCCCTGTGCCAACGACCACACAACCTGATGCTCCTCACTGGCCGCCCACTTCCTGCGATTCTCTTCCGTGTCAAACACCAGATTCATCTGATAATTATAAGGCGTTTCCTCAGACTGAATCTCTTCACAAATTTCAGGGGCAAACAACCGCAACAATCTGGACCCCTCATACCCCACCTGCTTCTGCATTGCGGGCACGTAATCGTTTGCATACATCGCTTCAAAATCTGCCCGTTTATCTTCTGCCACTTGAAAATAAATTTGCAATAACATCGAACTGTCTCCTTCGTTGAAAACCTTAGATTTCCCGCAACAACCACCGCACCGCATTCTGCTGAATCTTCTCATACTCCAGATTCCACAACACCGGAATCAAATGTCCGGGTGACAGATAACACACCCGCCCCTTGCCATAATCATATGCCCAGCCCGCCTCACAAGCATTGCCCAGATCCTTGAACGTCAGCCCTTCTTCATTCACACTTCGCATCAACACATGAGCAGAATCTTTATCGTAGGTCAAAAAATGCTGCTCATCCGTCACCACAAAATCCTTCGCCCCCCGCGTAATCGGATGGTCCGAATTCGTAATTTCCACCTTAAAAGAACGCACCGGCGGGTGTCCCTCCGTAGCCGCCCCCAGCGTATCCCGAAAAGGCGCATTGTCCGTCGCAATATACGTGACATTGTGATATAACAACGCCGCTCCACCATTCTCCACAAACGCCTTGACCGCCTCGCCCTGCGCCTCGGTCATCCAATACACCCGCTCTGCCTGCTGCTCCGGCACAGGAGGATCACTGACGATCTCGACCGATTCTCCGCGGGCCCAAAACGCTTGCGATCCATACCCATCTGGCCAGATCATGCCGTCTCGAAAAATAATCAGTAGTTGATAATTTTTCAGTGTCTCGACATTCAGCAACTTCACTTCATCCGTAAAATCAATCGTCAATCCCAAATCTCGCACCAGAGTCTTTCCCAGTGCCGTTCGAATATAATCCGAATTGTGATGCCGATCTCCAATCAATGCAAACGCCGTCGCCTGTTCCCCCATATCCTTATCCTTTCGGCAATTCGATCAAGCCATCCACCATCACATACTCCTTGCGATCGCCGCCTGCAAATTGGCCATACTTTCCCGGGCAATCCGCTCCGTACCCAGCGAAAACTCAAACGCCTCCAGCGAAACCCATCCGCCAAATTCTACCTCTTTCAACGCCGCCATAATCGGCACAAAATCCAACTCCCCCATCCCCGGCCCCAGCCGATTGGGATCGTTCACGTGCACATGTTTGAACCACGGATTTGCATGCCGGATCTGATCTCCCACCGACCACCGCTCATCCTTGGCCATCGCCTTACAGTCCACCATCATCTGGAACCCCGGACAATCCACTTCCTGAACCATCCGAATCGCATCGTCCACCCAGCTCACAAACGCCGTCCCCAACGGCTCAATACAAAACGTCACCCCCCGTTCACTCGCCCGTTCTCCGCACGCCCGCATCGCCTTCACCATCGCCGCCCACCCCTCTTCCAGCGAAAATCCATCCACCGGATCCCGCTGTGCCGGCGATCCAAACACCAGAATCTTCCCTCCCACATCGGCACAGAAATCCACCAGATCCAGAAGATAAGCCGCCGCTTTTTTTCTCTCCTCCGGATCGGGCGGATTCAACCGAAACGGTGTATTGGCCAAAAGCCAGTGAAGCCCCGCCACCTCCAACCCAGCCCCTTCCACCGTCTGCCGAATGGTCTTCCGGTCTTCAGCCAACAGGTCCGTCACCTGTTCACAAAGGGTAAACGGTGCCAGCTCCAAACCCTGATAGCCGAGTTCTGCCACACAATTCGCCGTTTTCTCCAGCGACCACCCCTCAAACATCTCATTGCAAGCCGCATAACGCCAGGGAACCGTCTCACTCATCATGACCACCTTATAAAGCAGGATCGCAGAGGGCCGCAGAAGCCCACCACCCAGCACTCCAAGGCGGGAGCACGAAAGGACACAGAGAAGCACGGAGGGCCACGAAAACCGCACCACACCAACCTACCCCCGAACCCTTAAGACAACTCTACATCCGGATTGTCCCTCAAAAATTTCCCCAACTTCACCCCCAAATTCTCCTGCAACTGAATCGTCAACCCTCCATCTACCACCAGTGCATGCCCGGTAATAAACGACGCCTCTTCCGAACACAAAAACCGCACCGCATTCGCAATATCCACCGGCTTTCCGGTCCGTCCCACCGGATATTGCGCCTCAAAAAAACGAAACAGCGAGG
Organism: bacterium; assembly: GCA_027296045.1. Taxonomy (GTDB): domain Bacteria; phylum Latescibacterota; class UBA2968; order UBA2968; family UBA2968; genus JAPUJS01. The sequence continues at coordinate 9,099 of JAPUJS010000137.1, forward strand.
GATTCTTTTTCCAGTGCTGTTCCAGCTTCTCCGTCACAATATGCCCCGGACAGATTGCATTCACCCGAATCCCCATCGGCCCAAAATCCGTCGCCATTTGTCGCGTCACCCCAATCACTGAAGACTTCGCCGCCTCATACGCCAGATGCCCCGGCGCCATCAACTGCCCGTGAACCGAGGCAATATTCACAATATTCCCGCCTCCGGACCGCTTCATTTCGGGAACCGCGTACTTCGCCCCCAGGAAAACCGCCTTCACCATCGTATTCATCGCATAATCCCAGGCGTCTTCCGACAGCTCCAGCGCACTCCCGTCCGGTGCCACCATCACACCCCAGGCATTGTTGACCAGCACATCCAGCCGATCCCACAATGCCACGGCTTGCGCGACCATCCCCTGGATAGCTTCCCCCCGAGAAACATCTGTCTCAAGCACCTCTACGGTCCCCCCGGCATCTCGGATCCGCCCCGCGTTTTCTTCGGCCGCCTTCAGATTTATATCTGCAATCAAGACCCGCGACCCTTCCTGTGCCAACCGCCTCGCCGTTGCCCCACCAATTCCCAGAGCGCCCCCCGTCACAATCGCCACTTGATCCTGTAGACTATCCGCCATATCTTCTCCCCAAACGATTTGATCCCACCGCGCTTCCGGAGACCCCACCATGAAAATCACCGACATCAAACCCTTTCTCGTGGATCGCTACCTCCTTGTCCGCGTCTACACCGACGCAGGCCTCATCGGAAACGGCGAAGCTGGCATGTGGGCACACCACGCCCCCGTCCACACCCTCATCCAGGAACTTGCCCACTACTACATCGGCAAAGACCCCCTCACCATCGAACACCACTACCAGACCGTCTCCCGTCAAACCCACTTCATGGGTGCAGGAATCAGCGCCGCCTACAGCGCCATCGACATCGCCCTCTGGGACATCCTGGGCAAATCCCAAAACCTGCCCGTCTACCAGCTCCTGGGCGGCAAATGCCGCGACAAAGTCAAAGTCTTCACCAACATCTCCGGCAATTCTATCGAAGCCCGTGTCGAAAGCGCCCAAGAAAGCGTCGAAGGAGGTTTCCTCTCCCTTCGCATGGCCCCCTTCTTCGCCGACTTTGAAAAACAAACCCCCACCGCCATCGTCTCCACCGCCGCCCAAATGGTCCAGGCCGTCCGCGAAGCCATTGGAGACGAAATCGACCTCGGCCTCGAAATCCACCGCAACCTCAACCTCGACACCGCCATCCTGCTCGCCAACGAACTCCTGCCCTTCAAAATCCTCTACTACGAAGACCCGCTTCCACCTGAAAGCCTCGAAGCCCTCGAATACATCGCCCGCCACATCCACATCCCCATCGCCAACGGCGAACGCTTTTACAACATCTACCAGTTCAAAGACATGATCGACCGCAAAATCGTCAGCCTCATCCGCCCCGACATGTCAGTAGCCGGCGGCTTTACCCAGACCAAAAAAATCGCTGCCATTGCCGAAAGCGCCTTCATCGGCATCTTCCCCCACCTCATGGGCAGCCCCGTCAACAACGCCGCCTTCACCCACTTGGCCGCCGCGATTCCCAACTACGCGCTCATGGAAGCCAACCCCCACGATCCGGCTCGATCCGACCTCGTCGACGAACCTTTCAACATCGAAAACGGCTACCGTCACTTCTCTGATCGCCCCGGCATCGGCGTCGAAATCAACGAAGATGCCCTGGACAAACTCCCGTTCGTACCTCGAAAAATTACCGGCAACTTTCACGCCGACGGATCGGTAGCACACTGATAAATTGCAATCCCCTTCCTACCAGTTCTCCGGCCACTGATAATGGTCGTTGATATCTTCAATAAACTGCATCGGCACACTCGGCTCCATCGCGAACAACGTATCTACCATCTCCACAGCCTGTTCATACGTGCGCGTCTGATGACTTTCGAGCACGCTGAATAACATCATCGACTTGTCCCCCGTCTTTAACGCCTCCAGCGTGCGCTCCATCCGGAGCCAGTCCGGGTAAATACACTCCAGCATAATCTTATTCGGCAGAGGCGGCACCCGCAGCGGCTGAATCCCCTTCTTGTTCACAATTGCCGGCACCTCCACAGCCACATCGTCCGGAATGCCCGGCAGTGCCCCGTTGTTCGGGATATTCACCTGAAACTGCCCCTCGGTGTCATTCACCAACCCGTCCATAATCGGGATATGTTGCTCGGTTGTCTTCTTGTCCCCAAATAAATCAACCGGCCGGACCTTCTCATCGTAGGCCGCCTCCTTCATCTGTTCGAATTTTTTATCCTTGCTTTTCAGCACCCGATCCCGTCCTTCGGGCGTATCTTTCCCACCATTGCGGGTATACCACCGCTTGCGCGTCTCCAGATCTGTGTGATACCACCAACCGCCCCGTCTTGGGGTATCCCCAATCGGCATCAACCCATACATCTTATACTGATGAATCGCCGACCGGGACATCTGGGTTGGAATCTCCTTCCCATTCGCCTCACACTCGGTCCAAAACGCCTCGCTCTCCTCCCGAATCCAGTCGTCCAGCATCGGATAGGCGTCTTTCCCTTCATAATAAAAATCGGTCATCCAGATATTGTGATTCAACCCCGGCGCCTGCCAGCTCACCTTGTCCGGGTCCAACCCCAGTTGACTGGCAACGCCCCGATATCCATAATGTCCGTGACACAACCCGCACACCTTGATATCCGTCTCCCGCGTCATCAACGTCGTCCCCTCATACACCGGATTGCCCGCCAGCAAAATCCACGCGTCCGGACACAGCGCCTCCATGTCTTCGGCCACGTCCAGCATCAGTTGCAAATTGTGATACTCGGGCATACCCGTATGGCCGTAAAAATAACCGTGCTCCGCCGTCAACTCCCGCCGACGCTTCATAAAGTATTCGTTGTGCGTAATCGTGGCCGTATGGATCACAAAATCCGCACCTTCCAACGCAACGGCCCGATCCTGTGTACGTTCAAATTTCAAATCTGCACTCAAATCCTCGGCATATCGTTTTCCCAGCTCGTAAATCACATCCAACCGTTCTTCGTTGATATCCATAAAACAGACCGTGCTGCCGTGAAGCCCCTCGGTCAAGCACATATCCTTCACCAGCCCCAGCGAAAATACCACACTGCCCGCGCCAAAAACACTCACTTTAACAGCCATCGTATCCGCTCCTTTCTAAAGATCCTAATTTCCCACCTGCGTCTTGTTCACCGGCTGATGTTGCAATCCCTTGATCAACTGGGTCAACGCATCATTATACGGTGCTTTCAACTCCAATTTTTCACTCTCTCGAACTACATACCCGTTCAATGCATCAATCTCCGTCATCCGTCCCCGCGCCAGATGCTGCACCATCGACACCCGATGAAACTTGGTCGAACAATACGTCTTCACCGCTTCTACGGGTCTCTCCTCCGAAATCTCGATCCCCTTGGCCTGCGCAAGCGCCACCACCTCCTCAATAATCCGCGTCTGAAAATCATCCACCGCCGGCACTTCCTGTAAATTCCCCGGCCGCAAATCCGTAATCGCACACACCGCATTGATCCCGCAATTATGTACAAACTTTCCCCACATCGTCGCCACAATATCGTCCGCCAGCACCGGCGCCATCTCCGCTTTTGCCATCACATCGTTCAATGCTAGCAATCGCTCCGACTGAGACCCATCCAATTCCCCCAGATAGGTCGGTCCTGAATTCGTGTGCAACACTTTGCCCGGCGCACTCAGATCTCCACTGTGAAAACTCAATCCCGCCATCACCCGATGGTCCCCCAACACCCCCATCAATATCTCCACATTGCCAAGTCCATTTTGCAAGGTCACTGCATACCCATCTTCCTTTAACATCATCTTCGCTGCTTCTGCCGCATCGGACGTACTGTACGTATTCACCAGAACAATCGCCACATCCACTTCTGAAATAGTTGCCGGATCGGTTGTCGCATCTACCCGTACAACAAAATCTCCATGCAACCCCGCCATCTCCAGCCCCCGCTCTCGCATCGCCCGAACGTGTTCCTCTCCAGGATCAATCATCGTCACCTGTTCATCAATCCGGGCCAGATTGCTGCCATACACACATCCCATATTGCCGGCCCCGATCACTGCAATATGCATCCACATCCTCCATTCTATGGTGCAGATACGAATACTCATCTCCCCATCCAACACACCGAAAAACCCCCGTTTCATTCCCCCAAACAGGATTTCCGCGACCTAAATAGCATGGGGTTCGCCCCCTGTCAAATGGTTTCTGACAGCCCAAAAAACAAAATCCAAAAACAATCTAACCTATAAATTTACCAGAAGATATTTATCTTGCCCTTGTTCTTTCTGAAAACTATTTTAAGGATTCACTTACTTCAGGAGATCACGGAATGGCCGATCAAACCGTTGGGCAACACCAGATTCACGATTTCACCCTCCAAAGCGACACCCAGCACGCCAATCCTTTCCAAACGCGTCTCTCCGCCACCTTCACCCACAACTCCGGTGCGACAATCGACCATTTGCCCGGTTTTTACGACGGCAAAATCACCTGGAAAATCCGCTTTTCACCAACCCTGGAAGGCACCTGGACCGGCAAAACCACCTCCGACGATCCGGCCCTCGACGGCCTCGACCTGGACCCCATTTTATGCACACCCAACCCCAATCCCCACATCAAGGGCATCCTCCAGATCGATCCCGAAAACTCCCGCCGTTTCGCCTGGTCCAACAACGACCCCTGTCTGCCCCTCGGCTTCGAAATCGACTGGCTCTTCTCCTACCACCAGGCCGACCCCGGCCGCTGTTACAAACACGTCGATCTCATCGCAGAACGGGGCTTCAACTACATCGTCACCAACCTCTATGCCCACACAGGATTTGCCACCAGAGAAAATAACGACACCCGCCCTGTCGATCCCGAATACATCTTCGGTCCCCCCGAACACTACCTCTTCGAAGGCACCAATGACAACCCCGACCACAGCCGCCTCAACATCACCTTCCTCCAGGACTTCGACCGCCTGATGGCCTACCTGCATCAAAAAAGCCTGATCGTCCACCTCATGCTCCAGGTTCAGAACAAAGGGGTCAACTGGCCTGCCCGGCGCTCGCCGGAAGACGACCGTTTCTGGCGATACATCGTCGCCCGCTACCAGGCCTACAGCAACCTGATCTGGGATGTGGGCAAAGAAAGCAAAAACCTCCTGCGTCAAACCGGCAGCCACGCCTACACCCTGGAGCGGATGGTCCTCATTCGGGGTGCCGATGCCTATCATCATCTGGTCACCGTACACGACGTCGAACAACGCAACGCTGGCATCCACTCCGAACCCGATCGCGCCTCCGACTTCGTTTCCGACCAGATCCACCTCAAAGACGTCGGACGCTACAACCGCGAAGCCATTCGCCGCCTTCGCACCCTTGAGAAACCCTACATGAACATTGAATACGGCTACGAACTCGGCACCGAAACCCTCAAAACCTACACCGGCGCCAGCACCGCACCCTGGCAAGACATTCTCAAAT
>JAPUJS010000138.1 GCA_027296045.1 bacterium
TCACAGGATCTGGAGGCATCCATCGGATCCAGATTTTGAAGTATGTATCGCCTGAAACAGTTCTGGCTATTTTGAACCTGCGAGGACTACAGACCAATCCTCCTTCTCAAACTCAAAATACGATTTATCCAGATTTTCCACGCTCGGATCTTTCTGAGCGGGAGCGGGAAGTACTGGTTGAAATTGCGGAGGGATCGCTCAATAAGGAAATCGCTTTCCGCTTGAATTTAAGTATTCGCACAGTGGAGTCCCACCTGAAAAATCTGATGAATAAGCTCAATATCCATTCGGTTGCCGGGTTGACGAAATATGCGATTAAGGTGGGGTTGGTTTCGCTGGATTAATCGACTTTAGAAAGGACAGGTGTTTATGAGGGTTCTTCACGTTCTCGATCATTCCTTGCCCTACAAGCAGAGTGGATACAGCATTCGGAGCAAATATCTCGTTGATACACAAAAGTCGTTTGGCATTGAACCGATAGTGCTGACCCGTCAGGGTATTGCTCTGGATGGAGAAAAACCGGTTGAAGAAGAATATCTGGATGGTGTGCTTTATCTGAGAGATCCTGCTCAAGTGTTTAACCAACGGGTTATACGCCGTTTAGGGGGGGCTTTGGGTCCTGAAGTTCATCCGGTTTATCTGCGTGGTCTGGATTATCAGTTTAAAAGGCACCTGGAACGCGCTATTTACACCGAACAACCCGATCTGATCCATGTGGCTTCGCCTGCTCAGAATGCACGAACAGCAATTGAGGTCGGGCACCGATATGGATTGCCGGTGATTTTTGAAGTGAGAGGTTTGTGGCATGAAAGTGCCGTTGCGCAGGGGCGGCTGGATTTTGAGTCAGAGGCATATCGGCATCGACAGGAGATGGTTGTATCGGCAATGAATCAGGCGGACCTGGTGGTGACTTTGTCGGAGACCATGAAGGCAGAGATTGTCCAACAGGGCATTTTTGAAGACAAGGTTTTTATTGTACCCAACGGCGTAGACCCAGAACGGTGCACATTGCAACCCCGGTCGAAATCTCTGGCAGATCGCCTGGGCATTTTACCGAAAGATGTGGTGCTTGGCTACATTGGAAATGTGCGGTCACTGGAAGGACTTTCCCTTTTGCTTGAAGCAGGCCAAGTGCTTTGGAAATCGTATACAAACCTCAAGATTCTGATTGTCGGGGGAGGCACTGCCCTTTCGTCTCTGCAAGCCTATTCAAGAGAGTTGGGGTTGGAAGAACAGGTGTGTTTTGCGGGGGAAGTTCCGCATGAGGATGTGGCCGATTTTTACTCGCTTCTGGATGTGTTTGTCATTCCCAGAATTCGGAGCAAGGTCACAGAACTGGTAACGTCTTTGAAGCCCTATGAGGCGATGGCGATGGGCAAGGCGCTGGTGGTGAGTGATGTGGCGGCACTGTGTGAGGTCGTTGCAGACGGTCATACAGGACTTGTGTGCAAGGCCGATGATGTCGAAGACCTGGCCCGAAAATGCGAGCGGCTGATTGAAAATGGGGTATTCCGACAGAAGCTTGAAGTGCAGGCAAAAGCGTGGGTTTTAGCGAATCGGACCTGGACGTGCGTGGTTGAGCGTTATAAAGAAATCTATGAGATGGCGAGAAGTAAAGATGTGCCTTCAGTATTTGACCAACCCTTGGCGTTGCGGCGAAAGCGGATTGTGTTTTACAGCCAGCATTTGATTGGGGTGGGACATCATTTTCGAAATCGGGAAATTGTCCGGGAATTGTCCAAAGCACATGAGGTGTTTTTTGTGGACGGCGGTCGGCCCATCTCGGAAGCCCAATTACCCGACTCTGTCAGGCAGGTTCATTTGCCGCCCCTAAAGATGGGCCCTGCTGGAATGGTTCCGGCAGATGAGACCTGCGAACTGGAGGCGGTTTTAGAACGCCGGCGAAAGACGCTCCACGATACCCTCGCCCGGGTCCGGCCAGATGTTTTTCTCATTGAATTCTTTCCTTTCGACCGCTGGTCGTTGCGTCCAGAATTAATCTCTTCGATTGAAACATTCGGACGTGTCCATCCTGAAGGGAAAGTCGTTTGTTCGTTGCGTGATATTCCGGCCCGCGCAAAAACCGCTGGGCTGCTGAAAAATCCAAATGTCCCTGAGCGCCTGATTGGCGATCCATTGAGGTTCTATTCCGTTCCGCAGGGCGGATGCCACCATGAAGATGTTGCATCTTCAAGGCGGTATTATCAGGAGGTTTGTCCGACATTGAATGCTTATTTCGATGCCCTGATGGTGCATGGAGATCCGCGAATATCACGGCTGGAAGATCACTTCCCTTGGGTAGAAGATATTGGGATTCCGGTGCTTTATACAGGGTTTGTGTCCGAGAAGCTAAACGGGCAGCAACACCTGGATCATGAAACAAGGTATGTGTTGGTGAGTGCAGGAGGGGGGGCTGAAGGGTATGCAATCGCTGCCCCTTGTGTTGCAGCTTGGAAGCGGTTGCATGCGGAGGGGAAGGTCGGCGACCGGGAGATGGTCATCTTTTCGGGGCTTTATGTGGAAGATGCGCACTTTGAAGCGCTCCAGCAGATGTGTGCGGGCGGGCCGTTTAGACTGGCGCGATTCACTTCTGACTTTCTCCAATGGATGGATGGAGCGGATCTGTCGGTCAGCCGGGCAGGATACAATACGTGCATGAACGTGCTGGAAACACAAACGCGGGCGATCTTTGTGCCCAGCATTGCGATGGGCGATCAAGAATTTCGGGCGCAAAGGCTGGCCGATCTGGGGTTGGCGCAAACCATCTCTCCTGATCGAGTGACTCCCGAACGAATCTCTGAGGCGATTTTCGAAGGATTGAATCAACCGGCACCTGAGCATATGCTGGCGTTGGACGGGGCGGAACAGACACGGAAACTGATCGAGAATTTGTAATTCAAGGAGGGTACTGTGAAAATTTTTATCCCGCATCCATACCACACGAAAGACGCTGTTTCCCGGTCGAACAGCGGAGCCACTTTGTCGGGGTCCAATCACACACGAGCGCTGGCAAAATACTGCGAAGTTTATATGCCGGCAGCTGAACCTATGGATTACGAGGAGAACATTTTCGGGGTTCGACAGGAATTCGAAACCATCGAGACTTCACGCCAGTGGTTTGGACAGATGGATTTCGACGCAGTCGTGATGTTTGAACCCAAAGTGGATGATTTGGCGTTTTTCCGACACGTGTGTCCAGCACCTATCGTGGTCAGGTTATCATGCTGCTTCGGTCGAAACCGAGAATTTTTTAACAAAGCGTTGAATTGTTATTCCCTTTTGCGGCCCTACGATGCTTTGTCGCCCAAATCAGCTTATTGTGCCGAGAAACTAGCCTCTTATGTGTTCGATGAATCTTATTTGAAGCCGATTACCAATGGCGTTGATCTGGATACCTTCAAACCGACCGACAAGCTGGCTGCTCGAAAAGAGATTGCCGACCGGACGAGCGATCGGCGTTTCCTAGAAATGCCTGTAGTGGGCTTTTGCTCGCGGTTTGAACCAAGTAAGGGAGCATATCCATTTTTACGGACGGCGGATCTGAATCCCGATATACTGTTTGCCGTGATTGGCCAACAGTTTGCCCCGGTGACGCATCCTGCAAACGTGGTTTTTCTGGGTGCCCAACCCTATGACCAGATGCCGCTTTATTACAATTTGCTGGATGTATTGTGCTCCTTGTCGGTGTATTCGTACGAATCGTGTCCTTCTACAGTACTAGAAGGCATGGCCTGTGGGCTTCCAGTGGTTGCAACCCGATTTTCAGGGGCTACCGAACTGCTGGGCAATTGCGGACGGCTCATTGAGGTGGACCGGTTTGAGGACGAGCCGCTGAATATGTGCGGCTATGTTGATCCGGAGGCGGTTTCAGGGGCGATTCGAGGCTTGCTGGAGAGCAAAGTAGGGCGGCTGGAATTGGGTAATCAGGCACGGGAACGAGCGGAAGGGTTTTCCTGGGACCGCACAGCCAAGCAGCATGTGGCGTTAATCGAAGCATTAATACAGAAGCGGGACCAGGGTGTTTATCCGATGCCTGTAAGCATTCATTTTACGCAAGGGGGCGCGAAACAGGCTGCCGAAGCCCGAGTGTTTAATTATCTGGGTGGACAGCAAGGGCCGTTGCCCCGGATTCCTTTTCACAGCCAGGATGTATTGTTTTTGGAAGGGTTGGGTATGTATCTAAGCCAGGTATTGCACCCCAATGAAGTGGAAGCGGCTTTCCTGGGCATTGTGGCAGATCGAGAATTCTGTCATAAGGTGCTTCGAAAGATCCGGCAGGTCGGGGATATGATGATGGCACCGTGAGTTTTTCCGGTTCTATGTTCCGGTTGATTTGGATCCCCAAGCTTCAGATAAGGAGGTGGAATGATTGAAAAAAGAAAAGGATTTGAACAATTTGTTCAACCTGATTTGCGGAGGGTGTTGTTTGATACGCCCTTTATTTAAATAAGGTTAATAACAAATCAAGAGATAATGGATCGTTTTTTTGACGTATTGGAATAGAAATTGCAAATCTTTTGGATCAATAACGCAGAGGTGAGAAATGAAAATTAATGAAAATTTATGTGCCACATCCGTTTCACGATCAAGATAAAATGATGCAGTCGAATAGTGGGGCGTCTCTTTCGGGGTTTAACCATATGCAGGCTTTGGCAAAGTATTGCGATGTGTATAAGCCAGGTGCTGCATCCCAATGAAGTGGAGACGGAGATGCTGGGGGTTACCGGAGACCGGGAGGCGTGTCACCGGGCGCTCTGGAAGATCCAGCAGGTGGGCGATATGCTGATGGCCCCGTGAAACCGGACGGTGCTTCGGGTCATCCCGCCGTTCGGACATGTCGCCTGAAATCATCACTCGATTCGATAAGGAGGCGCTTATGATTTGACAAGAAGCAGAATTATCGTAATAATCCCACCCAAATGATTGGAACACTTCTTACACACTACATTGGAGAAATAACTATGTCTGTAATGACTGCAACACTATCCAATCGTGTCATATCTAATCCCCAACGGCCATTCGTTTCCTGCACGGTCTTACCTGTACGTCAGTCAGTACTGAACAACGAGACGATGGCAGGAGCCTCTGGAGAATGTGGGCCTATATGTGGAGCAATTATTGGTGGCTTAATAGTCGCTGCTATAACGAACCCTCAACAGGTCGTAGACGCTGTAGATTGGTACGTGGACAGAGTATCCGAGGGCATCGATGTCGCCAATGATTTTATTGAGGATATGGCCGATGGTCTGGTTAATTTCAGTTACTAAATAACTTTTACGGAAGGATATAGAGGGTACTCGTTTCCCTCTGTTCTAAGTAGATGACCAAAAACAATTTGAGATAAACGTTGCTGAAACTGTGTAAAATAGGGGATTTCAGAATCTCCTATCTCAAATCCTTTATGGCCGATTACTCAGACAAAATTTGATATCCTCCTCAAAACGCCAATGTCGAGCTGAGTTGCAGGGCATTCGCTCGACATTGGCTTCACATACAGAGCTTCACGGGTTTCAAGTTACCTGTCTCGCGGGAGTCTGAGATTTTATCTGAGGGAAGACAATTATGAATAGGATTGCTGTAGGTCCAAAAATTGCTGATATGTACGTAGGGAAACTTGCATCCAATCTCATAGTAATG
>JAPUJS010000139.1 GCA_027296045.1 bacterium
GCCACCCCGGCACCTGCTCCCGAAACATCCTCAACCCCGACGGCGAAGCCCGTGAACTCCCCGGCAAATGTTTGATCACCCTGAAAAAAGGCGACATCCTCCGCCACATCCTGGCCGGCGCAGGCGGCTGGGGCGATCCCTTCGAGCGCGATCCCGAACGTGTTCTGGAAGATGTACGAAACGAGAAGATTTCGCTCGAATCGGCCAGGCGGGACTTCGGGGTTGCCATCGATCCGAAAACGTTGACCCTCGATATCGGAGCAACCCAGACCCTGAGGGCAAAAAAAAAGCGTGCATAAATGCACGCTTTTTTGCGCAAAAAAGATCTCTCAAACCGCAATCACCACATTGCCCCACCGATCTAGATGCGCCCTAACATCTGGCGGAACCAGAGTTGTAGCGTCATAATCTTCCACAATAAACGGACCTGCTGCCGACTCGGTTGGAAGGTTCCCCCGGGACAGTACAGGGACTTCGATCCAGCCCACACCCGATCCGAAATAAGCCCTTCGAAATCCACCTTCTCCCTCCGCTTTGACAGGGGCTTGGGCGGGTAATTCGGGCGCGGGCAAAGAGGCCCGCAATCGAAAAGTCACCACCTCAACCGGATCGTTCTCCGCCCGGTGACCATACATACGCTCGTGGGCAGCCTCAAATCCCTCCCGAAGACACACCCCCAAATCGGAATCCCCCTCGGGAATCGACACCGACAGTTCGTAAGACTGGCTCACATATCGAAGGTCGGCACTGCGGCTCAGCTCTGCATCCGGTATCATCTCCCGGGCTTCGGCGGCCATCTCTTCAAACAGGCGGTCAACCGTTTCTGGGACCAGATCGTCCACCGGCATCAAAACCGTCCGGACCCGGTCATACTGCATTCCTGCACCCAGCAAGCCGAAGGCGCTGAACACGCCGGGGGAACCGGGAACCAGTACCTGTGGAATACCCAATTCCTGTGCCATCCCAACCGCATGCAAAGGGCCGCTACCGCCGAAGGCCAGAAGGGTAAACCGTCGGGGGTCGTGGCCCCGTTCTGCAGACACCGCCCGAACCGCGCGGACCATCCGGGCCCCCGCAATGCGATGGGCACCCAATGCCGCCTCTTCCACCGAAAACCCCATCGGATCAGCCACCGTTTCTTGCACACATTTCCGGGCGGCTTCCAGATCCAGCCGGAGCGTGCCCCCGGCCAACCCTTTGGGGTTCAAATAACCCAGAACCAGATTGGCATCTGTCAGCGTCGGCTTCAACCCGCCCTGACCATAACAGACGGGGCCCGGATCGGCCCCGGCACTTTCAGGCCCTACCTGCAACACCCCACCCGCATCCACCCGCAACACACTCCCGCCACCGGCCCCCACCTCGGCCAGGTCCACACACGGAACCCGAATCGGATATCCGCCCCCGCCTAAAAGTCGGCCCGACAGCGAAATCTCCCCACCCACATCACAGTCCATTGCCCTTGGAACCTGCCCACCTTCGATCAAAGCCGCCTTGGCCGTCGTGCCGCCCATATCAAAAGCAATCAGATCCTCACAGCCGATCCGCCGACCCAGAGCCGCTGTTGCAACCACACCGGCCGCTGGGCCGGATTCGATAATTTGCACGGGCAATACCGCAGCCGTCTCCGCATCCATCACCCCACCTCCAGACTGCATCATGCGCAAAGGCGCTTTCGTGCCCATCGCCTCCAGATTTCGCTTCAGCCCCTGAACATAGTGCTGCACCACCGGCAAAATATAGGCATTCACCACCGTTGTACTGGTCCGCTCAAATTCTCGAATTTCGGGCAGCACCTCCGAAGACAGACTCACCGTCCAGTTGCCCGCCTTTCGAAGCATGTCTCCGATACGCACCTCATGAGCCGGATTGACATAGGCATGTAACAGACATACCGCCACCGAGGTCACCTTCTCAGCCTTCAAAAACGCAATCGCATCGGTCACCTCAGCTTCATCCAGCACTATTTGAACCGTGCCGTCCACCCCAACCCGCTCTGTCACCTCTCGCCGCAACAGCCGCGGTACCAGAGGCGGCGGTTTCTCCCAGGAAAAATCATATAACCGCGACATGCGCAATCGCCCAATCTCCAACACATCCCGAAATCCCCGGGTCGTAATCAGACCGGTCTTCGCACCCGCCTCGCTCAAAATTGCATTGGCCGCCACGGTGGTCCCGTGAACCAGTTCCGTCACCAGCGAAGCAGATGTTTCCGTACGCTTCAAAATGGTATCGATACCATTTAGGAGCGCCTGCCCGAAATCCTCCGGGGTAGACGGCAGTTTAAGCACATCTACACGCCCGTCATTGCCAACGGCAACCAGATCGGTAAATGTTCCGCCAATATCAATTCCAATACGCATCCTATCTCCGCTTGGCAAAGCTCACCGTTAATTTTCCCCCACTATGGATAGGCATCGAAAATTTGCTGGGCTGGCTCTATAAGGACGAGGCCCCGCCGAGAAAATAGTCGTTCTGCTGCTGCCCAAAACTGCCTGATAACGCCTCCGGCACCACCGGCTCGCCCTTTGCCGCCGATTCGTCGGCCGCCACACATGCGGCAAGCGAATCAAACGCATCCTGCCCGCTAACAGCCACTTCTGTCCCATGGACCACCGAATCCAGAAACGCATGGACACATCCTGCACACCCGGTTACAATCTCAGACGCATCCGTCGATAGCGTTTCCCAACCCGACAAACCATCTCGACCGACCTGATCGCCAACCACCAGGCCCCGTGTGCCCACCAGCCGGAAGTGATCGTCCAATCGCTTCCCTTTGGGCCAATGCGCTTCGTAGGTCACCGTAACCTGCCCAACCGCATCCCCCTCAAACTGGAACAGGGCCGCCGTCGTCTTGTCCTTTGGAAATTTTAGCGTTCCGATCCGATTGCTATATGCGCTCACCGACACAATCGGCCGGTCCATTAAAAACCGGACCAGATCCACTTCGTGAATTCCCGAACCCACAAGCGCCGTGCGCCCCGCCTCGGCAGACGCATACCACGGCGACCGGGCAAACTGACCCCGTTTGTCCTGAATCGCATCCACGCGCAAATGCACAATCTCTCCCAGATCGCCCATTTCTAAAATTTCTTTTATGGCTCGATATCGGCTCCGAAACCGTCGCTCGTGTGCCACCATCAAAATTCTGTTGGCAGCCTCCGACGCGCTGACAATCGCCCGTGCGTCCTCCAGATTGGTTGCCAGTGGTTTGGTCTGCAACACATGACATCCCGCCCTAAAACACTGCTCTGTGTGCGGCCGATGCAAATGGTCCGGCGTTACCACACTCACTGCGTCCAACCCCTCGGCAGCCAGCATGATCTCCAATTTCTCATACCCCTCTGCCACCTCCGGATGTGCCTGTTTCATCTTTGCCACCCGATCTGCATCCGGGTCGCACACCACCAGCCGACCTACATGTTCAGACGCTGCATAGGCCGCCACATAATGACGCCCCAGGCCCAGTCCTACCACACCCACTTTTAAATCGCCCACCTCACCCTCCTCTCTCTACTTGACGAGACACAATTTAATTGCTAATTTCCAATACTCCAATACATTGATAGCGACGGAACCGGATTCAAACAAGCGGATTTTTTTGAAACCGATTTCTGTTTTCAGCATCTTATAGGCTGGAGAATCATTCCCAATATCCATTTTTTGAAGGAGTTCCCTATGTCCGAATATTTGGAAACCCTTAAATTCCACCTCCAGAGCCTGGAACTGGACATCTCGGAAGAGGATACCGAAGAAGAACTCGTGGTCGTCAACGACGAAGATCGGGGCCTTCACAACCTCATCCTCGACTGCGAAGATCCCATCCTCATTATTGAACAGGCCATTTTGCCTGTGCCCGATAACCCGGGTGACCTGTATAAACGCCTGCTCGAAATGAACCGCACCCTCATCCACGGCGCCTTTGCCATTGACGGTGAAACCGGCACCGTCCTTTTCCGCGACACCCTGCGGTTAGACACCCTGGATCTGGCCGAACTGGACGGCTCTATCACATCGCTCGAACTCGCCCTGGCCGAAAACGCCGGCGAACTTTTAGAATACGCCAGCCGCTAATTTCATTATATCAGAAGGAGTAAGCAATGGGCATCTTTCAACGTATGTTCAACGTTGGCAAATCGGAAGTCAACGCTGCGATTGACAAATTCGAAGACCCCATCAGAATGACCGAACAGGGTATCCGGGATCTCAATCAAGATCTGAACAATGCCATGATCGCCCTGGCCGAAGTCAAAGGCCAGGCCATCCGACTGCGCAAACAGGTCGGAGAAAACAAAAAGGCCTCTGCCGACTACGAACGCAAAGCTATGCTCTTGCTTCAAAAGGCGCAAAACAGCGACATGGACTCCGGAGAGGCCGACCGCCTGGCCACCGAATCCCTCAACCGCAAAGACGAGGCCGACCAGCGCGTCAACACCCTGTCTGTCGATGCCGATAATCAGGAAAAAATGGCCTCTCAGCTTCAGGGACAGGTGGAAAAACTCAAATCCACCGTCGCCTCTTACGAAAACGACCTCATCACCCTTCGCGCCCGGGCCAAAACGGCTGCGGCCACCAAAAAGATCAACAAACAGCTCGCCAAAGTCGACTCCTCCGGCACGGTGGCGATGCTCGAACGCATGAAAGAGCGCGTCGAAGAAGACGAATCTCTCTCGCAGGCCTACGGCGAAATTGCCGGAGAATCCAAATCCGTAGATGACGAAATAAACGCCGCCCTCAGCAGCAGTTCCGGTGGCTCCGACGATCGCCTGGCCGCCCTCAAAGCCAAAATGGGCGTGCAATAGGCAGGATCACGAAGGGCCGCAGAACCCGGCCCCCGGCCCAAAATCCCCTGTCTCCCCCTTTCCCAAAGGGGAGGAACTCGCCTGACGCGAAGGAACGGTGGGCAATGAGGCGATCGCTACAGGCGATGGAGAAGCGCAGAGGCCAAAGAAGGCACGGGCTTCCCACAACAATCTCCCAAAGAGAAACAGCTCACCTCACCCTAACAACAGCCAACAAGGAGAAACACCCGCTGCACACAGCGCACTGTCCGTCCAGCACCACTGTCCAGAACACCACTGTCACCGGTAGGGCAGAAGCGCACCCACGACCACCTTGGTGATTTTGCGCTGTGCCTTGGCGAGGCCCCACGCCGAGTGGCGACTTTTTCCCCGGTTTTTGGTCGTTCAAAAATCGGGTC
>JAPUJS010000014.1 GCA_027296045.1 bacterium
TTTTGCATAATTTGGGATATGATGTGGGGGGGATTGACGGAGAGATGAAGGCAGTGACGCAGGATGCGTTGAAGCGGTTTCAGGAAAGCGCCGATTTGGAAACAAGCGGAGATGTTACGGTGCTAACGATGATTGAATTGCGCAACCGCTGGGCGGGGCGAGAAGATCCGCCACCGGGTCAATCTGTGAAGGCCATTTCAGGGCATGTGGCCCGCCAGATGTCGGAACGGGTGACCGACTGGTGGCACCAGCGCAAGGGATAGGCATGTGGGATAGAGCCTCGCGGTAATGGGCTCTGTGCAGATGGCTCTGGCAGGGATATTTGGCACCATCCTCGGCGGATTTTACGACGGTATGGCCTATGGTTTTGGGAATTGCTTTGTGTGGATTTTTGGGATGGGGGATCGCGTTTGTCATGATTCGGCGAGACGGGTTTAGGGCTAGTGGCGAATGACGTCGGACGGAACCTTCATTTGAAAATCGGATTGGGAGAGGCCTGTGTTGATCTCTCTGCGGTCGATTTCGATCCGGATCCGGTTCCGGTTATCGTTCTGGAGGATTTCGATCCGGCGGGGTAACGTGAAGCCGTTTTCAAACCGGTAGTCTGTCAATCGTCGGCTGGATAGTCGGCGATCATTTTTTGTGTCAAAAATATGTTCTTCCTGTACGGTAGCTGTGCGGCGGTCTACCACCACACGGCGTGTCCAGAGCGGATCCCGAATTTCGAGGATGATCTGGGTTTGCCCGACGTCATAGCGAGTGATACGAGGCAAGTCGAGCGGGGTGAGTGTGGGCAGGCCCAGAATGGCTCGATTCAGGGTGTAGTAGCTGAGATCTACACCGGTGATCCTGTAAAGGACTTCCTCCGGGGGGCCTTCGAGGTAGTGGTTTTCGCGGGGCAGGTGAAGACGCAGGGTGTCGTTTTGGACCAGGGCGGAGAGGAAGACAATGCCGAAGGTCCCTATATCGAGCTTGAGATCGCCCGGGGCGCGGTGGAGCACCCGGGCCGTGGCCCGGCGTTCTTTGATCCCGTCGATTTCCAGGTCGATTTTTGCCCGGATTTTCTGGTCCTGGAGGCCATAGCTTTGGGAGGCAATCAAGCTGAGGAGTTCGGCAGGATTTTGAATGAGTCCGGCATCGGGCAGAGGCGGACGGCCTGTGGCACAGGCAAAAAACAGGAGGGAAAGGGACAGCAGGAGAATCGGGGACGATTGGCGCCTGAATGCAGAGCGCATGATTCGCTTCGGGAGATAGAACAAAGGGTAACCCGCACTGGGAGTGGATGAACGCTTCTATCGTGCGCCGGGGGTTATTTACTGTGTCTTGACCGGCTTGTCCGTGAATTTGGACTGGGGCTGAAGTTTCTGGCGAATCTCCTGACTTTCCGGGTCGAATTTGAGGGCCTGTTCCCAGTGGGGGCGGGCTATGCCCAGTTTTCCCAGAGCCCTGGCGGCGTCTCCAACGTGGTCGTGGATGACGGAGAGATTTTCGTGGCGGCTCTTTCGAGCAGGGCTTTCGGGGGGCAACTCATTGTAGGTGGTTTCTTCGATATCCAGCGCACGTTCGAGATATTCCAGGGCTTCCTGGAAGCGCTCCTGACGGTAATAGACCCAGCCCAGGCTGTCGAGGTAGTAGGGGCTTTGGGGTTCCAGCTTCAGGGCTCGCTCCAGGTAGCTTTCGGCCTCATTTAAATGGACCCCTTTTTCGGCAAACATATAGCCGAGGTAGTTGAGCGCCTGGCCATTTTCGGGCTGGACGGCAAGGAGGCGGCGGAAGATGTCTACGGATTCGTCAAACTGACCGGCGCGTTCGAGGCTGGTGCCCAGGTCAAACAGGACGACGGGAAACAGGGCCGCATCGTTTTCTGTCGATTGTTCCAGGGGCTTTAAAATGGGGATGGCTTTTTCCCATTTCCGCTCAAAAATGTAGGTGCGGGCAAGTTCGTAGGGATATCGGGGTTCGTCGGGAACGTCGTTGGCGGCCCGGGCATAAACGGCTCGGGCGTCTTCCATTTGGCCCAGGTCGATGTAGATGCGGGCGAGGTTGGAGACCATGTCAAGATAAAAGGGCCAGTTGATCGGGGCAAGTTTGTAGAGTTCGGTGAAGATGTCCAGGGCGTCTTGCAAATTGCCTTCGTTTAGATAGGTGAGGCCAATGCCAAATACGTATTCGGGTTTTTGCTGGATATTATGGGCCTGGCGAAAGGCGTCTCTGGATTCGGCGAATTGGCCCATATGAAGCAGGATTCGGGCTTTGCGCTGAATAAGATCCGAGCGGTTTGGCAGGGCCTGGATCAGGCGGTTGAAGATGTGTCCGGCATTGTTGAAAAGGCGGGCTCTCCCTTCCAGGTTTTGGCCCGAACGGTCCCCGCTGGCCAGGTCGTAAAAGGCGGTGCCCAGGTTTTGAACCAGCAAGGTGTCGAAGGGCGTTTCGGACAAAAGGTCCTGGAGGTGGGCGTCACTGTGGTTGTAGACGCGCAACAGCTGGCCCCACAGTTGGCTGTTTTGGCGGGTGAGTTGGTTTTGAAATTGGGAAAGCCCATTGCGGAAGATGCGAATGCTCTGGAGGGTGTCTTTGCGGCTCAGAACGCTGTTGCCCAGTGCGACCCAGGCACGGACTTCTTTTGGGTTTCCCCGAAGGATGTTTCGATAGAGGCCTTCGGATTTTTGGGGTGCTTCGAAGATTTGATAATTTTCGGCTGCCCGGAGTTTTCCCTCGATGTTGAGACCAGGCAGGGTTTCAATGCGGGCCAGAACAGCCAGGACGCTGTCGCGCTGTCCGAGGTTGGAATAGATCTGCATGAGCTGGTCGTAGGCCCGGAGGGGACGGGGGGTCTTGTGGGCCAGGGCTTTTAAATGGACAATCGCCTGGATCGTATCTTTTGGACCCTGCATCAGGGCGCGGTAGAGCAACCAGCGGTGTTCGATGGATTGGGGATCCAGCTGGACGGCCTGCCGGGCGTGTTCTACAGATTCGGTGTAGCGTCTGCGGGCGTTGAGGTTTCTGGCGAGGGACCCATAGAGGATGGCCGAGGTGGAGTCCAGGCCGACGGCAGCGTAGAGGGCCTGAATGGCGGCTTCTCTGCGGCCGGTCATTTCCGCAACTTTGGCGTGGATGAAATAGGATAGTGCTTCGGGGTGCGGCGTGCGTTTTTGAGGGACCGGACGGAGTGTGATTTGCGGTTGTGTGGTTGCACATCCTGAGAAAAACAGGAGCAAACAGATCCATCCAGCGTATCGAGAACGATTCATAAATTATCCTTTGGGGCGGAATTTTGATTTGGGTTTTTTCAGTTCCCAGATCAGTTCGCTGCGCCCAAAATCGGTTTCCTCAGACTGGACGATGAGCTTCAAATATTTGGTGTCTTCCGTGATAACGGGGTTTCCCTGAAAATCTCTTCCGGGGAAAAACAGTTTCACAAGTTTTTCGTTTCCCACATAGGTGACGGTGGCAGGGGCTTCCAAGTAGAAGCGTTCCTTGTTGCCCGGAATGTAGGGATAATATTCGCCGAAAACATCGGTTACTTCCAGCTCTGTTCCGGGGAGACTGATCTTCAGGGCTTCGAGCGGATAGAAGGCTGCTTCCCGGGTTTCGATGGGTTCGTAGCCGATGCCTTCGCTGTCTTCCAAAAAGATAATCCAGCGCTCCGGGTTTAAAAAGGCCTTGTTGTAGGGGGTGTTGAGTTTGAGCCGGACTTGAATGGCGTCTTTGAGACGGTTTTGATCTTGATAAGCATCCCATTCGGGCGTCTGATCTTTTTGGGGAAAATGCTCTCGAATCAGTTCAAATTCTCGCTTGCTCAAATCCGGCACCTGGAGAGTGGCGGAGATCAGGAGCGGAGATTGAACCAGCCGGGCTTTGAGAGAACTGGACAAGACCTGGGTCTGGAGGTTGGGGTGGTCTGCAAATCCTGGCCCGGTATTGCGTGCCGGATCATCGATGGGACGGAAAGCGGGGATGTATGCCCGGATGGTCCAGAATTTCAGGAGCTGGGCATAGGTCCATGTATTGTCGGGGTCGGGCGTGCCGGGCAGGGTGATTTTGTAGACTTCGCGCCTGTCGTGGAAGCTGGTGAAAAGCGGCGCATTTTGGATAAAATAGAACGGGTGCTCGGCTACAGGCACATCCAGAAGATTGCCCTTGTCGAGTAGTTTGTCCATTCGCCGGGCTTGTTTTGCCGACAGCCCCTCTTTCATTTTTTCCACAATTGCATCGACTGTTTTCAGGGCCTCTTTGCGTTCTTTCCGGAGCTTTTTGACATCCGGGACATTGCCCATCCAGAGGGCTACTTCACAAGTTTTTTTGTTGCGGTCCCACTGGTAGTCGGAAATGATGCGCTTCAGGTGTTGAATCTGTTCCGACAAGGTGTCTTTTTGAGCGGCGTCGGCTTTGACGTATTTGGCCAATCGGTCTGCATCGATTACGTCACTCAGACGGGCGGCATCGGCAGGTGCAGCCAGGCAAACAAGCAGCACAATAGAGTAAGAGAGTGTGCGTTTCATCATCCTGCTCCTCTAGAAAAAATGTGTCTCAAAAGGGGGTCTTCTGTTTGACGTCTGGACCCCTTTTCAAGTTCCGGGTTATCCCACCCAATCAACCTGGAACCCGAAACCTGGAATCCGAGACCTTATTTTTCCAGCATTAATTTACCGACTTCTGTCTCGATCTGAATGGGATATTCTTTGTTAAAACAGGCGGTGCAATATTGATTGGCGGCATTGGGTGCGACGCGGAGCATGCCCTCTAGAGACAGATAGCCCAGGCTATCGACGCCCAGGTGTTCCCGGATTTTTTCAACGGTTTTTTTGTTGGCGATCAATTCGTTTTCGGTCTGGAAATCGATGCCGTAGAAACAAGGCGCCACAATGGGGGGGCACGAAATCCTGATGTGGATCTGGGTTGCGCCGGCTTCCCGAATCATGCGCACCAGGTGCCGGAGGGTGGTGCCGCGCACGATGGAGTCTTCGATTACAACGACGCGTTTGCCTTTTAGAACCCCTCGCACGGGGTTGTATTTGAGCCGGACTTTCGCGTCCCTCTGTCTGGGCGAAATGAAGGTGCGTCCGACATAGTGGTTGCGAATAAGGCCGATTTCGAGTTTGAGGTTGGCCTCGTTTGCATAGCCCAGAGCGGCGGTGTTGCTGGAGTCCGGGACGGAGATGACAATATCGGCGTTGGTGGGGTGTTCGATGGCCAGTTGCCTGCCGAGTCGGCGTCGGGTTTTGTCGACATTGTCTCCAAAGATGATGCTGTCGGGGCGCGAGAAGTAGATATATTCGAAAATACAAAAGGCGTGGCGCTGGGACTCGCAGAGCATATAGGTACGCAGGCCATTGGCATTGATGACGACAAGCTCGCCGGGTTCGATGTCACGAATGTAGCGGGCGGCAATGATGTCGAGGGCGCAGGACTCGGAGGTCACGACCCAGGCATCGCCAAGCTGGCCCAGACACAGGGGGCGGAACCCGTAGGGATCACGCGCCGCAAAGAGTTTGTCTTCGGTGCACAGGACCAGGGAGTAGGCCCCCTGGACCTGGCGCAGGGCGTCGGAGATGCGATCTACCATTTCTTCTTGGGAAGAACGGGCGATGAGATGCAGGATCAGTTCGCTGTCGGTGGTGGTCTGGAAGATGGCTCCACTTGCCTGCATACTGGTTCGAAGTTCTCTGGTATTGGTCAGGTTGCCGTTGTGGGAGATGGCCAGATGGGTGTCTCGGCATTCGGCGACAAAGGGCTGGGCATTTTTGATATTGTCTGAGCCGGTGGTGGAATAGCGGTTGTGACCGATGGCCAGGTGGCCGGGCATCTGCTCCAGGATCGCCGGGTCGATAAACACATCGGATACGTGTCCCATTCCCGTGTGGACGCGAATTTTTTTGCCGTCACCGGTGGCCACACCACAGCTTTCCTCTCCCCGGTGTTGCAGGGCGTGAAGCCCAAGGGTGGTGAGTGTGGCGGATTCGGGTGTGCCGTAGATACCAAAGATGCCACAATAGTGTTTGACGTGCGGATCCATTGCCCCTCCGTTTAGTGTTTGCTTTTGCGCCGTTTTTTGTCCGGAAGCCGATAGCCCTGGGGACGGGGTTGGCGGCCCGGACGCCGTTTGCGACGGGATCTGGATTTGGGGGAATTGGGTTTTTGGTCAACCAGCAGGAAGTCGATGTGAAGGTGCTTGCGGTCGGTGCGTACGAGTTGGACCTCGATGGAATCTCCAGGCTGAAAGATGCGGCCTGTGCGTTCTCCCACCAGGGCGCTTTGCGCGTCGTGAAAGCGGTAATAGTCGTCTTGTAGTGCCGAAACGTGGATGAGACCTTCGATCAGAGACTCGTCGAGTGCGACAAATAATCCGATGGGACGCACGTTGACAATTGTGGCGTTGAACAGGTCGCCCAGGCGAGGTTCTAAGAATCGGACTTGCTTGCATTTGATGGCTTCGCGTTCGGCTTCCTGGGCGGCAATTTCTCTGGCGGTGGCCTGATCGCCTGTGGTTTGGAGATGATCTCGAAGCCGGTCTTTTGGGGGCAGCTTTCCCGATTGGGCCTGACGCAAAATCCGGTGTACAATCAGGTCGGGGTATCGGCGGATGGGCGATGTGAAGTGGGTGTAGGTTTCTAAAGCCAGGCCGAAGTGGCCGATGTTTTTGGGCGTATAAGTGGCTTTTTTCATGGCCTGGAGGAGGGCCTGGTTTAAGATGCTGCCGATTTTCTCGCCCTGAAGGGTTTGCAAGAAGTGCTGAATATCGCCCGGCCCAATGCGGTCGGGTTTGGGCAGGCGGTGGCCAAAGGTGGCGGCCAGGGCGACAAACCCCTCCAGTTTGCCCCGATCGGGCCGGGCGTGTACGCGGTAGAGTGTGGGAATTTCCAGGGCCTTGAGGTGTTCGGCCACAATCTGGTTGGCCAGCAACATAAATTCTTCAATAAGGCGGTGGCTGTTGAGGCGCTCACTTTTCTGGATGTCTATGGGTACGCCCTGATCGTCGAGGATGATGCGGGGTTCGGGAATGTCGAAGTCGATAGCACCTCTCTGGATGCGCTGGCGCGTCAGATGCCCCCGAAGGGTTTCCATCTGGACAAGGGTTTCGGCAAATTGGGGGGCGCGAGAGTCGGGTGGGGTTTGGCCTTCGAGGACGGTGTGGACCTCCTCATAAGATAGCCGTGCCTGGCTGCAGATGACGGTGTCGGCGATTTCGGCATTTAGGACCTGGCCTTCGGGGGTGAGGCGGGCCAGAACGCTGACGGTGAGGCGGTCTTCGTCGGGTTGGAGGGAACAGAGGCGATTGGAGAGGCGTTCGGGCAGCATCGGGATAACGCGGTCGGGAAAGTAGACGCTGGTGCCCCGGGCGAAGGCTTCCCGGTCGAGCGGAGATCCTTCGGAAATATAATGGCTGACATCGGCGATGTGGACTCCGAGGCGGTAGGTGCCGTCGGAGAGGGGCTCAAGGGATACGGCGTCGTCGAAGTCCCTGGCATCGGGAGGGTCGATGGTGAAGCAGGTGAGGGTTCTGAGGTCCAGGCGTTTTTGGATTTCGGCTTCCGGGATTTTGTCTGGAATTTGTTCGACAGCGGCTTCGACGTGGGCGGGAAATTCGAGAGGTAGATTGTGTTTTTTGATGAGGACCAGGGTGTCGATGCGGGGATCGTCCTCGTTTCCGAGGACTTCGACAATGCGACCTTCCGGGTGGTGTTGCCCTTCGGGAAAGGCCTCGATGCGGGCGATGACTTTGTGGCCGTCTTCGGCGTTTTTTGCTTGATGTTTGGGTATGAAAACGGGGCGGGTGAGGCGGGCATCGTCGGGATGGACAAAGCCGACGGCACCTTCTGGATGGTAGGTGCCGATCACGGTGGTGAGGCTGTGTTCCAGGATGCGAACAAGCTGGCCTTCGGGACTTTTTCCGGCCCCTTTTGCACGACGGGTGCGCACCATGACCCGGTCGCCGTGGAAGGCACGGCCCGGGTCGGGAAGGTAAATATCTGGACCACCGGATTCGAGCGCAACAAAACCAAATCCTTCGGGGTGGATGCTGAGTCGTCCAATAAGGTGTGCTTCTTTGTGGGGGACGCTGTAGCGGTTGTTTCGAAGTCGGACCAGGTCGCCTTCCTGTTCCATTTGCTTGACCAGGCGT
This sequence comes from bacterium, assembly GCA_027296045.1. Classification (GTDB taxonomy): domain Bacteria; phylum Latescibacterota; class UBA2968; order UBA2968; family UBA2968; genus JAPUJS01. Next base: position 8,123 of record JAPUJS010000014.1, read on the forward strand.
CGGAAGGTACGGTAGGATTGATCTGGAATCCGCAAGACACGGGCAAGTTGCCGGACTTTCAAGGGGCGTTCGGGATGTTGACGCAGAAAGTCCAGGACTTGGTCTCGGGAAACGGACATAAATTGGATGCCTGGTGCCTTATGGATGATATCTCATAATCGGGACGTTTTGGGGAGGCAAAGGGAAGGGAGGTTGCTTGCTTGACTTAGGATCTGAAATTTCTTTACCTTAATTACAGGCCGACGCGCTTCAAAATATACGGAATGCGTCGGAAAAAGCAATGCAAAAGCAAGCTCGGATTGGGATCTATGACCCTCTTTGTCAAAAAATGCGACCGACCCCTGCGGACCTGGCTTTTGGTGTGGATGTTTCTCGGGGTTGGGTGTACGTCCCAATATGTGATTCTGCCGGACGGAGAATACGATTATCGGGTGCCGGTGGCATCGGGTGAGGCGAGCAAAGCATTCGAGAGGTTGCTGACCTATACGGTGAAAGTGACCTGGAGTCCGATCTATAAAGTGTATCATTACAATCACGATTTTGTATCGGATACGGGGATTCGGTTGAAATGGCCGCTTCCGGATTCAACCAGTATGACGGGATATCGGCTGGCCAAAAGAGATGGCATCTGGACCACGGAGGATACGTTTGCCAAGGTGGGAACCGGGTTGGTGGTAGCGAGAACCAGAATGGGCGAGTTTCGGGATGCGGTGGCAGCGGTTACGGTTGCCCATTTGGTGACGGCGCCCGATACGCTTCGGGTTTTTCTGACCGATGAACAGGGGCGTCCCACAGATATTTTGGAGAGTATGGCCGTCAAAGAGAAGGCGATTTTGTATGTGACCGGGCGAGATGGGCACAATTTGCAGGCCAGCGTGAAACGGATGGATCAAAAGAAAGACCTGGCCTTGCTAACATTTTCCACCGCCTGGCAGGACCGAAATTTACGGCCTTTTGGGTTTCGGTTGGGCAGGACACAGGATTTGAAGTGGGGCAACTATGCCTATGTGGTGGGCTATCCGCGTGGTCGGGCACACATCGTGGGCGGAACGGTGAGTCTGGATTCGATGGAAGATCAGTTTTTTATCGACGCGCTCATTCGGGGTGGATACAGCGGGGGCCCCGTGGTGGTGGTGCGGGACGGTCTGCCCCATCTTGAGCTAGTGGGCATTTGTATTGGGACTTTGACAAAAAAAGTGCGCAAGGTGTTGCCGGACCGGTTTTTGCCAACCGGGTCGGTGGTTACAGAAAAGGTGTTGAAACATTTATATGTGGTCGAAGAGGAAGAGTTGGAATTTGGGTTGGGGTTTGCCCGGGGCATCAATTCGATCCGGAGTTTTTTGCTGCAAAGCCGGTCCGAACTGTTGGAAAGGGGCATTGATGTGCGGGAGAGTCCTTATTTGAAGATGTGGGGATTTTAGAGAAATTTTGGGGCTCTTCTGGGGTTATAAAAAATGTGGGGGTTTTAGAGAAATTTTGGAAATTTGGCCTTGTGGAGGGCCCTGGCCAAGGTGCCCCGGGGAACGGTCGCTGGCTCTGGTTGCTCGGGTTCTCGACGTTTACAGCCGCAGCGAAGTGATGCTCAAGGGGTGGAAGTTCGGAAAGAGGCGGATGTTTTGCCTTTTGTTTTTGGGTGATTTTTTTATATTGAGCTGGGACTTTTGAGATAGGCTTTTTAACCTCAACGTGAAGGAGAACGGTATGCGACGTGTGATTTGGATGGTTCCTGTATTCGTGCTGTTGCTTTCCGGGCTGGTTTTTGCCCACTGTGAAATTCCGTGTGGGATTTATGGAGATGACGGGCGGTTTAGTGCGCTGTTTGAGGATATAACGACCGTTGAAAAATCGATGAAGCTGATTCAGGAACTGGGGGCAGAATCCGATAAGAATTTCAATCAGATTGTTCGTTGGGTGAATAACAAAGAGGCCCACGCAGACCATATTCGGGAGGTGGTGGCGCAATATTTCCTGGCACAGCGGATCAAAGAACCCGAGGCAGGCGATGCAGCGGCCCAGAAGGCATATACTGCCAAGTTGGTGAAGTTGCACGAAATTATTCGTACGGCAATGAAGTGCAAGCAGACAACAGATATTAGCAATGCCAAGAAATTGCATGATTTGGTACACGAATTCCAGGTTCTTTATAAAGGTAAGTGATCCTTTTACAGTTAGATGTTTGAATTTTGAGTCGGACCAAGCGTATCGTGTTTGGTCCGGCTTTTTGTTTGGTGAAAATGTGAGAATTTTCTTGCCAAAGCAGGTGTGCTTTGATATATTAATCGGCGTTTAGCACTCACCTCAATAGAGTGCTAATAAGGCATATTCATGATAATATTCATGATCACAAGTCCTTTACATTCACCATTTTAAGGAGGAGTACCCATGGCAAAACCGAAGGTGAAGCCTCTGGGCGATCGGGTTTTGGTGAAGCCCGTCGAAGAGGAAGAACAGGTCAAGGGCGGGATCATTATCCCGGACACGGCCAAAGAAAAGCCGCAGCAGGGCGAGATTGTGGCCGTTGGCGACGGCAAGACGAATGATTCTGGCAATAAAATCAGTCTGACCGTGAGTGCCGGCGACAAGGTGCTCTACGGGAAGTATTCGGGCACGGAAGTGCGCCTGGACGACGAAGACTATCTGATTATGCCGGAAAGCGATATCCTGGCGATTATTGACTGAGGCAAATAAAAGCTCATTGATCATTTAGGAGGATCACATGCCGAAGCAGCTTGAATTTGATGTTGCGGCCAGGGATGCCCTGAAGCGGGGTTTGGATCAGTTGGCCGATACGGTCAAGGTGACCCTGGGGCCGAAGGGCCGCAATGTAGTGCTGGACAAAAAGTTCGGCTCGCCGACGGTGACCAAAGACGGTGTGACCGTGGCAAAGGAAGTGGAACTGGAAGATCCGTATGAAAATATGGGTGCCCAGATGGTAAAGGAAGTTGCGTCCAAGACCTCGGATGTGGCCGGTGATGGTACGACGACGGCCACGGTGCTGGCGCAGGCCATTTTCCGCGAAGGGCTGCGGAATGTGACGGCAGGGGCCAACCCGATGGATCTGAAGCGAGGCATCGAACGGGCCGTCCAGGCGGCCGTGAAGTCGCTTGCGGACCAGAGCAAGCCGGTGGCCGGGCGTACCGAGATTGCCCAGGTGGCCTCGGTGTCGGCCAACAACGACAAGGCCATTGGCGATTTGATTGCCGATGCAATGGGAAAGGTGGGCAAGGACGGTGTAATCACCGTTGAGGAAGCCCGCTCCATCGAGACCACCCTCGACGTGGTGGAAGGGATGCAGTTCGATCGCGGGTATGTGTCGCCTTATTTTGTGACGGATACCGACTCGATGGAAGCCGTGCTGGAAGAGGCCTACATTTTGATTCACGACAAGAAGATCTCGGCCATGCGCGATTTGCTTCCTGTGCTGGAAAAAGTGGTGCAGACTGGCAAGCCGCTGATGATTATTGCCGAAGATATCGAGGGCGAAGCCCTGGCCACGCTGGTGGTCAACAAGGTGCGCGGCACGTTGAAGGTGGCCGCTGTAAAGGCGCCCGGATTTGGCGATCGTCGTACGGCGATGCTGGAAGATATCGCGATTTTGACAGGTGGCCGGGTGCTGTCCGAGGATGCCGGCTTTAAGCTGGAAAACGCCACGACGGCCGATCTGGGCCAGGCCAAGCGCATTACGCTCGATAAGGACAATACCACGGTTGTAGAAGGCGGCGGCGCTTCGGCCGACATTCAGGGCCGGGTGGGTCAGATCCGTCGTCAGATCGACGAGACCACCTCGGATTATGACAGCGAAAAGCTACAGGAACGCCTGGCCAAGCTGGCCGGCGGTGTGGCGGTGATTAGCGTGGGCGCTGCAACCGAGACGGAAATGAAAGAAAAGAAAGCCCGTGTGGAAGATGCTCTCCAGGCCACGCGTGCTGCGGTTGAAGAAGGTGTTGTGCCGGGTGGCGGTGTGTCCCTGGTGCGTGCAATTGACGCTCTGGACAAGGCCCGAAGCACTGCGCGTGGCGACGAGAAGACGGGTGTGGACATTCTCCGTCGGGCTCTGGAAGAGCCGCTTCGTCAGATCGCCAACAACGCCGGTCATGAAGGCGCCCTGGTGGTCCAGAAGGTGGTTTCCGGCGAAGGCGCTTTCGGATTTGACGCCGACACCGAAAAATATGTGGATATGGTGAAGGCCGGTTTGATCGATCCGACCAAGGTGACGCGGTGTGCCCTCGAAAATGCGGCCAGTATCGCCGGGCTGATGCTGACAACCGAAGCCGTGGTTGCCGACATTCCGGAAGAAGCACCTCCTATGCCTCCTGCACCTCCGGGCGGCGGAATGTATTAGGCCGTTTGCAGGCAGAACAAGCAGGTTTTTAAAAAAGGGCATCCTCAATGAGGGTGCCCTTTTGATGTTGTGAACTGGATTTCTGAATAATTCGCCTTGATAGACTTCGGTATTCAGAGTATTTTATTGGCTAAGGCATTATAACGTAGCCTGAGCAAAAGAAATCGAAATGCCTGACGAGTTGGGAAAATTCAAATTACCTGAAGGTGTTCATCGGCGTCTCAAGAATTTGTAGGATCTCCAGGATCAATGCAGTTCGCA
>JAPUJS010000140.1 GCA_027296045.1 bacterium
AGACCGTTCGACCCTGCTCACACACCTTGCCGACTGTGAAAGCCAGGTACAAAAAGCCGGCCCAAAAAAACAAGCCGCTCGAAAAAAACCTGGCATGGGTCGCATTCCCTATCGCATCGCCCCCCTCTCCCCAACGCCGGAGAACACGCCACCTCCGATTGCCCAGAAAATCCGTTCGTCCAAACTCCCCGCCTGGGCACTTTTCTGGGCCAACAGCCATCGCACCCTGCACGATATTGCAAACGCCCTCTCGGCCGAACACAACAAAGAGATCACCCCGGAACAGGTAACCACCTATTTTGAAGCCCACGAACAGCTCGGATACGCCCGGCTCATTGCCCCCGAAGACCGCATCACAAAAACCCGTTTGATCAAAGACCTGAAAGCCCTGGGTCTGCAAAACGGCATGGATGTGATGGTCCACAGCGCCCTGTCCAAAGTCGGCTACATCGCCGGTGGCCCCAGCACCCTCATCGACGCACTCCTTTCGGTGATTGGCAAACGAGGCACTTTGATGATGCCCTCCTTCAACCACCGATCCGCCCGCGTCTACAACCCCGCCGTCACCCCCACCACCAATGGGGCTCTGCCCGATGCATTCTGGCGCCGACCCGATGTGGTCCGAAGTTTGCAACCCACACACGCGCTTGCCGCAACCGGCCCCAAAGCCGAGGCCCTTTTGCACAACCACCTGCAAACCGGCCTCTGGACCGCAGAAAGCCCTCTTGCCCGCTTCATTCACGGAGGCGGTTATATTCTCTCCGTTGGCGTAGACCACAACAGCAGCACGGCCTATCACGTTGCCGAAATCTCCGTGCCGTGTGGTTGCATCGACCCTTTCGGCACCACCGATCGGGTCGTCATGCCCGATGGAACCGTGCAGAAAGTCCAGGGCCTCGCCTTTCGAAATAGCACATGTCCGGTGCCGCCGGGCAAACTCAACGAAACCCTCAACAGGCGCAAGCTGCAACAAAAAGGCAAAGTCGGCAATGCTCCAACCACCCTCGTCAAGGCACTGGACCTCTGGAAAGTCAGACGACAGCACTTAAAAAACGCCTGTCCAACCTGCCCTATAAAACCCCGATACGAAACGAAATAACCCGGTGAAAACCGACTAATCTCAAAATACCTTAAACGGCCCCAATACACGATTGTGCCAATCCTCTAAATCCCATCTCGTGCACACCGAAACCCCACCGTATAATCCGGAAACGTATCGGGTGCGTAGGACAACCGGTTGGGCCCCCGGTGGATGAGCGACGTCTGGTCTGCCCAGGATCCCCCGCGCAAAACCTTGCCCGACCCCCAGCCTGGTCGGCGAGGAACTACCTCTTGAACATGGTTGAGCGGGTCCACCGTAAAGCCCTGGCTATAAAAATCATGGGCATACCAGTCGGCCACCCACTCCCACACATTGCCTGACATATCCATGACGCCATAAGGACTCGCCCCGGCGGGTTTGGACCCTACCGGCCAGGTACTTTCCCGCCCACATCCATCCCCTCCATCGTCCATCACGATCTGATCACACGTCGCCTGCTCGTCACCCCAGGGATAGCGCTGTCCACTTGTCCCTCGTGCTGCCTTTTCCCATTCCGCCTCGGTCGGCAATCGCTTGCCTTCCCATTTACAAAACCGATCCGCATCCACCCAGTTGATACAGTTGATCGGATGGTTTGCCCGTTCCTCCCGAAAACCCCAGTTACAATAGGTGGCTTCAATCCCGTGTTGAAACCCCGCCCCACCACTGTGAGGCTCAGGACACACACCCGCCTCCACACATTTTCGATACCGATCAACGGTCACCTCGTATTTGTCCAGATAAAAAGTGCTTACCTGAATCTGCCGAACCGGCATTTCATCGCTGTCCCCGTCTGTGGCACCCATCATAAATGGCCCTCCAGGAATGCGAATCATTTCGGGTTCCCGAAGTGTCTGATCAAACGGTATTTCATTTTCCGCCACACGGGCCGCCCTGTTTCTGTCCATCCAATCCATTAAAGGTGCTACCGCTGCTTCGATGGATGTGGCCATCGGATCTACAGGGAGCCCCTCAAGCACCCGGTCCGATTTCACACACCGAAACCCGATATAAGCATACCAGCGCATAGGTTTGAATCGAAACCGGTTAAAAGTTTGTGAAACCACCCACGGCCACGAATAATACCAGGAATTTCCCCGCAGCACCTTAAAAGGGACCGACGCTGTATTCACAGGGTTTTCAAATGCCTGCCGTCGATAATAATCCAGCTCGTATCCATCGGCCACCCACTCCCACACATTGCCAACCATATCCATGGCCCCGTAAGGACTGGCCCCAGTGGGTTTGGACCCGACCGGCCAGGTACTCTGTTCACCACACCCCAACCCGGCCGTTCCCGTTATAGCGTGATCGCACTCTGCCCAATGGTTGCCCCAGGGATAGACTCGCCCATCCACGCCCCGTGCCGCTTTTTCCCATTCGGCCTCGGTTGGCAATCGCTTGCCCGCCCAGCTACAATATCGATTTGCATCCGCCCAGCTAATACAATTGATCGGATGGTCATCCCGACCGCTGACATCCCCGTTGCACGCACCACCTGTAGCCGGTTCGGAACAGACTCCCGCAAGTACACAATCTCGATATTCAGAAACAGTAACTTCAAATTTATCAATAAAATAATGATCCACATACACGGTATGCAACGGACGAGCTTCTTCTTCCCCATCGTCCGATCCTATAAAAAAGGATCCGGCACCAACCTCCACCATTGCCGTTGGTCTGCCCGAAGGCAAAACCTCCTGAATTTCGACCGGAGACGAAGGATCTAAAGAAAACGAACGCCCACATCCCAAGATCGCAAACGGCATCCAAAGACAGCAAAAGAGCCTTTGAAAAAACATAACAAACAGCCCTCAATCTAAATCCCAAAACCCACGGAATAACAAATGGATAGGTCGATTCAAAACCCTGAAACCCCTTGACAACAAGGGGGATAACCGTTCACAGGTTTCTTACCATCTTTAACTTTCAATTTGCAATACCTTCAGGACGAGTGCTCACCTGTCGTCCCGAAGAGGTTGACGCCTCCTGCCATCTCCACCTGCTCCGGCAGCCAGTTCCCAGCGGCCATCAACGGCTCAATCCACTCGATACAGACAACCGAAGGACGTTCCTGAAGCACCCGAGTCGCCGCCTCAATATCAGATATCCTTTGCTTTAGATCCGCCACGAGGTCAGCCCCTTCCGCCGGCACCCCCAGAGCTTCCGCTACCCGGCCGATATCCTCCCAAACATCCGCAAGACAGGTCGCCTCCAGGGAAACCATCTGGGGCTTCGAGTCCAACCACGCACAAACCACTGACTCGACCTCCTGCAAACTCACCGCACAGACCTCACACTGGGCTTGGGTCACAATCACATCGGGACGGAGCTGCCGCAACCGATCGGCATCCACTCGGTACACCGACACGGCCTCTTGAAGAATCGCCTTCACCCGCTGTTCGATCTCATAGCTTGTACCGTCCAGATCGAACTTCGGTTCTGTGCACACTGGCAACTGTCGAACCGATGTCGGGAAATCGCACTCGTGCGAGCGCCCCACCAGGTCATCTTCAAATCCGAGCACTGCCACGATCTCCGTCGCACTGGGAATCAAAGACACAATTCTCGGCATATTACTGTCTCCAGATCAGGTTGTATTTGGGGTCAATCATCTGCTGGCCATTGTGGTCGGGATGGCCCAGAACAGGTCCTGCAAAGGACGCCACATCCCATCTCGGACCTTCGATTTTATGCTTTGGCAGCAAGATAATGTGCGCAGGAGGGAAATGCAAGGCGAGCGGCCACCGATGAGACGATAGGAGAGGGTCTGTTGGCGGACGAGTCAGCAGGGCAGAAAGAAAAAGGGGTCAGCCCGAAGGCCAGCCCCGTCCTACAGCCGATCTGCCTACACGTTCAACCTTCCTGTGCCTCTTTCTCCAGGTCCCACAATATCGCCAATTTGATGTCTACCGCGTCCTGCAGCCGGTCCCTTTCCCATCTCAGTTCACGCACACCTCTGGCAACGATCACGATCACCCCGTAGCGGACCACCAGCCACGCAGTCAGGACACCGGTCCTTGTGGTCGGGATGGCCCATCAACGGGAGAGTGTGGAATGCAATTCGACTTCTCTGTGCGTCTGTGGCACAAATCCCCTATAGAACGCCATAGAACAGCGCCCATTTTATCTCCACACCTCGCCACAACTCCGACACTTCATCACGATCAACGCGATGACCCAGCACACGCCAGGCATCGAGGTTATACAGTCGTATCAGGTCTTCGGTGAGTTGACGACGCAAGCGATCCTGAACAGTTTGTGGGGGCGTCTCAAGCATTATCTCGCCTTTCTGTCGGATGAAGTCTTTGAGGCAAATTGGCAGAGGCACGGGACTCGAACCCGATGCGGTTTCCCGCACTCCAAGGCTTCATGGTTCACCTCGGCGAGCCACCTTGGCTCGGTCACCCCCTACCATTCAATGCCCGAAACGAACTAATCTAATAACTCCTTCACAGCTCCCAATAATTGCTCTTGGCTTAATGGCTTTTCAAGTGCACGATCAGCACCATACCTTGTGGTAAGGGCAACCATATCAATCTCATCCCTGACGTCCACACCAGAGATAGCAATAATCTTGAGGGCTGGGAAATCTCTTCGAAGTTCCCGGATAACTTCCAATCCGCCTCGTTCAGGCATAAAAATATCTGTGACGACAAGATCAACAGGATCTTCGCGGAAGCGTTCCAACCCATCCTCGGCGTTTGAAGCTTCTACGACTTCATACCCAGCCATTTCCAACATTCTGGGCGTCAAGACGTCCATTCTTAACAGCAAGCCACGCTGCTTGCCGAGAACACCCTTTTCGGTTTGCTGCTTCCGGAACTGTAATCAACTCCATTAGAAATTCCCCTTTCACTAGTATTATAGCAATTTTACCCAAGTAAAGCAAGATGTCCCATTTTTATATCACAAATACCTACAAAGGACGCTGGCGTCATCGAGTTCGGCAAGCGTATTGTCGTTCCGGAAGCTGAAGAAATACCTGGCTTCTACAAAGACGCCTATCCGCCTGGAAGCTTTAAGGTTGGCACTAACTACAGCATCGAACAGGAGACTCTTATCAACCAAAGCGGGACGTGCTGCGCTCCGTCGTGGACCGGGTGGTTGTGGACCGACCCGCGAACCGCGCAACGGCCTATATCCGGCGTATCCCGGCCACACTTAGATTTAGCAAAAACCTTGACAATGGGGGGGTATTATCGTACACTCTTTTAACTATTTCAACCCCAAAGATCTCCCCTGAACCTACCACCCATATCAAAAGACCCACGGGTCGGAGGAAACGTGAATGAGTAAAGACATTCAGCCTCTCCTGGATGCCTGGCCCTACGATGCTGGACAGCTCTGCGTGCGCAAAATCACCGGGGAAGATGGGAGTGAGAAGATCCAGCTCCGCATTGAAATGGGTATCCTTCAGATGGATGTCACCGGCCGCCCCGACGGCCAACGTCCCTACGGCTTTGAATCGCTTTTTTACTACCACCAACATCAGGCAAAAAAAGCGAAATCCAAAGACGACAAAAAGGCTTTTGTGCTCGACCCCGAAACCTGCATGAACCTCCAGATCGAAGCCCTCCAGTACTACCACCGACGGATCAGTTTTTTGGAACTGGGCGAATACAAAAATGCCAGAGAAGATGCCCAGCGAAACCTGGACCTCTTTGACTTCGTCAAAGATTATGCAGAAGACGAAGAGGACAAACTGGCCATGGAGCAATACCGACCATTTGTCATCGGTCATCGGGTTCGGGCAGAAGTCCTCCTGGAGTTGGAAAACGGCGACTATGATCGCGCCCTGGAACAAATCAATGGTGGCATTGAAGAGATCCAGACCTTCTCCCAGGAATTCGACCGCCTGGACATCTTGGACGAAAACGAAGAAATTATCTTCCTACAAGAGTGGGCAGACGAAATCCGTCAGGAACGGCCCAAGTCTCCGTCCCAGGACCTCAAAGAACAGCTCAAAGAGGCCGTCGCACTCGAAGAATTTGAACGCGCAGCCATCCTTCGCGACCGGCTCCAGGATCTGGACGCCCGCAAAAGCAGGACCCCGGAGGCAAAGTCTGTCGACAATGTATGACACCGTATCTCAACAAGCCGTGGAGCGGGCCATTCTGGTGGGCCTGTCGCTGCCCGGCGTTTCCCTCCTCGAAACCGAAGACACCCTGAACGAACTCGCCCTGTTGGCCGAAACGGCCGGCGCAGAGGTTGTCCACCGCATCATCCAGGATCGGACATCCCCCAACCCCACCTTTTTCATCGGTCGGGGCAAAGCCGAAGAACTGGCCGAAACGGTCCAGACGAAGAAGGCCAATGTTGTCATCTTCGACGACGACCTCTCCCCCGCCCAGACCCGAAACCTGGAAACCCTGCTCGACGTCAAAATTATCGACCGCAGCCGAATCATCCTGGACATCTTCGCCAGCAGAGCCAAAACCCGCGAATCCCAAACCCAGGTCGAATTGGCCCAACTGGTCTACATGCTGCCCCGTCTCACCCGACAGTGGACCCACCTGTCTCGCCAGGCCAGTGGCGGTAGCACGGGCGGCGTCGGCACACGGGGACCCGGTGAAACCCAGTTGGAAGTCGACCGGCGAGCAACCAGGCGACGCATCATCATTTTAAAACACGCCCTCGAACGGATCTCCAAACAGCGATCCGTAGAGCGCAAAGGCCGGGACGACCTGTTTCGGGTTGCACTGGTCGGTTATACCAATGCCGGCAAGTCCACCCTTATGAAAGCCCTTTCCGGCGCCGATGTGCTGGTCGAAGACCGCCTTTTTGCCACCCTGGATTCCATCACCCGCCGCGTCTCCCTCGGCTACAACCGCGAAATCCTTCTGACCGACACCGTTGGGTTTATCAAAAAACTCCCGCACCACCTCGTCGCCTCCTTCCGCGGCACCCTCGAAGAGGCCATCGAAGCCAACCTGCTGCTCCACGTCGTCGATGCCAGCCATCCGGCCTGTCACGAACATATTGCCACTGTCATCGACGTCCTGGGAGACCTTGACATTGCCGAGAACCCCATCCTCATGGTCTTCAACAAAGTAGACCAGATCCAGGACCCCGACTACCAACGGGTGCTCGAATCCGAATCCCCCGACGGCATCTTTATCTCCGCACAAACCGGAGAAGGGCTGGACGACCTGAAGTGGGCCATCTACAACCGTCTGGAAGACGAACGGACGACCCTCAACCTTCAAATTCCGCAATCCGAAGGCAAACTCCTGTCCGAGCTCTACCGGATCGGTGAAATCCTGAACACGGTTTATGAAGGCAACAACGTCCTGCTCGAAATAAAACTCAGCCGGCAAAATGCCCACCGCCTCGTCCCCAACGGCCGTTTTCAGTCGGCAACACCTGCTTGAAGACACATACAAAAAACGCGTGTGTGAGAAATTTCTCACACACGCGTTTTTTGTCAACCTGTTTCCCCTAACTCAACTCCCAACCGCTTTTGGTACCTCCACGACTTTTCCATCCACCTGTGTTTTCCCCAGCAAGGGCATCCCACCTCCGTCACCCGCATCACAAATCCCTTTAAAAACGGCCCCTTCTTCAATCACCAACACCTGTGCCCGGATATCGCCGATCACTTCGGCACTGGATTCCAATTTGACCCGGAATTCGGCCTCTACATTTCCCTTCACACGCCCGGCGATATGGGCCTCTTTCACCCGAATTATGTCGGCCTCCACCAAACCCGACGTCCCCACCACCAGCATCCCGGAAGACATCAATGTTCCCTTGAGCGTGCCATCCACCCGAATCCCCTCCCGAACCTCAAACTGGCCTTCCAAAACCGAGCCGATCCCTACCACCGTATTCAATGCATCTTTGCTTACGCCATTTTTTCGATATGCCATAACCATTTCCAGAATTTAAGGTAAATAGCTTCCAGGGTCCTGTGCCAACCCCCCCTTGAGCACTTCATAATGCAAATGGGGACCGCTACTATTTCCCGAATTGCCCACCAAGGCAATATGCTGCCCCCGACGCACCTCTTCTCCCTCCGACACCAAAAGCGTGGCATGGTGTCCATACCGGGTCAAATAGATCCCATCATGATTAATAGCCACCATCTGCCCCAAACGTTCGTCATACCCTGCAAACACCACCCGACCGTCGGCAGCAGCCTGCACCGGTGTGCCCTCTGGAGCGGCAATATCGATGCCCATGTGGCGGTTTTTCAACACCCCCCTGCGGGGTTCAAACCCTCTTGTGACCCATCCCACCGACCGGGTCACCGGCCAGATCGATGGAATCCACCGAATATCCGGTACCACGTTGCGATGGTCGGCCCCGGAAACCGTCACCAGCTGGGAAGAGGATATTTTTGCAAGCGTCTGAGCCCCCAACGGTACTGCATAGGTTGTCGGTGGCAATTCCATACTGGGCGACAACATGGTGCGCAGTTGCTGATCCCACTGCTTCATGCGCGTCACCATTTGCGCAAGTTCGTCCACCCGGGCAACCTCGGAACGCAGCCGACGATTGTCCCATTCCAGCCGTCCAGCACTGTCCTTCCAGAAACGGAATTCCCAATAAAAAAAACCACCGGCCATCACCAAAATCAACAGCACAACCAGCCCACAAGCCACCGCCCGGATTAACCCGTATCCGAGCTTAAACTCCAATGTTCGGGATCCATCGTCCGGAATGACCAAAATAGACAACTGCCTCTGATGTCGTTTGGCCAAGGCGTTTATTCCCAAGGGCATGACGAACCGGGATGAAACAGCAAATGTTACACGTCTAAAGATCCTGAAGACGCAATATACAGGCAACATTCCCAAAAGTCAATACCTTAGGATATGCTCAAGTTTCCAAAAAAGCTGTATAATAAGCTTATTGGCTATTTTTAAACATCCGATCTGCCAGAATATGGAACAAATCGGGTAGACAGAGACCGCCCAAGGCCCACAGGACAGACGGCCGATCGATTCGTCCCAGATCTTCCAGAGACATCTTCCATTTCAAATCCAAAAAAACATTGGCCACAGCTGAGATCACATAGACCAGGACCAGAATATACGCCACCCGGGTCAGGGTGCCGACAATCGGCATATGGGAAATTCCGCGGTGCTTGAACAGATGTGCGTAGGGCCGCCACAAAAATCGCAGCAATCCCCAGTTTGCCATCGGGTCGCTTGTTGCCAGGTCCATGTCGGGGGTGAGCAAAAAAGTGCCAAACAGATAAGCCACCACAAAAATGGCCCCATATTCGGCCATTTCGTCGCGACCAAACAATCGGCACAATGGACCCCAGAAAAACGCCGCCAGCAAGAGGGTCACTCCCAGCATGCCCAGATCGATTCGTGTATGCGTTTTCCCAGAAGGCATCTGTTCCTCAAAAAGAGAAGGGTCGCACCTCAAAGGAAGGGCCAGCAACCACGCCAAGCGTCCTTCCGGGTCCTGGAATCAACACCGCATTGCCCAAACCCGGCGCCATCTTCACTTCTTGTCGAAATCGAAATCCCTGTCCGTCAAAATCAAAAAGTCGAATCCGTCCATCGGGGGTTCCTGCCACAATGCCGGACGCAGGACCGGGCAGACCGCTCACACTAAAAACTCGAAGGCCATCATCGCTCATCGGTCCCTGTCCAAATGCCTGGTACTGGCCCCCTATCCACCGATAAACACGCCCTTCTCCGCCCTCTTCTTCCGCACCAATCTCCAAAATTAGTTCGGGTCCACGCCTCCCGTCCAAATCCTCCAAACACAGATCCCCCACATGCATCGGCACAACCATCTGGTATCTGCGTTTGAATGTTCCGCCCTCCCAGGTGTAAAAAACGATCCAGGTCTGTCCGACCTCCGATTCGGGTCCAATCTCATACACTGTCACCCCCACATCCACACGACCATCCCCATCCACATCTCCCGCCACGACCCGGTCCGTCCAGGGGCCATCCAATTGCGCCAGGGCACGGACAACCAGCCGATCTCCGACCATTGCCAGCAGCCTCAAACGACCGGCCCCAACCACAATCACTTCTCCCACACCATCCCCATCCACATCCCCGACGGTTACGTCGGCCACCACATGCATATTTTCGCTTTCTGCAACCGCCTTCAATATCTGCCCCTGTCTCCGATAAACCCCCACCCGGGCGCGTCTGGACGACCACGGAGCATCCACACCCAAAAACCTGCCCACACGCCCACCAACGACCACCTCCGTCTCCCCATCTCCATCCACATCGCCCACGGCAAATCGAGGTTTGGAAATGCGTTCAAACCCCAGGCCAGGGCAAGGAAAAAAGAGACACACGATCAAAAAAACCCAGACCATTCGCAAAACAAACCCCTTGTTGAATGCTCAAAATCCCCGATCATCCAGGTGGACCCAAGACGCCCGCTGCTCGCCCCGGACCTCCACAGACGTCTCTGAAATCGCTAACACAAAATCCACGCCCACGTCCCGGGCTTCGTTGAAAATTTCCTGCGCCCGTATGTTCGCATCTGCCCGGGTCTGATCCACATCCACATCCACCGCATCGCCATAAATATGCCGACTGAAGGTTGCCCCGCCCACATCCCGATTGTGTTCGGGAGACCGATAGGCGCTGCTGACACTCAAAGGGCGACCCAGGCCCGACCGAATCTGCTGCATATGTGCCACAACCTGTGCATCCACATAGGCCCGGATTCCCCCCCGCCTGCGCGTTGGATTCACATATTCAGACAACAAAAAATTCGCACTCACCCGTTCCGCAACAGCGGCCCGGGCAAGGTCGATAAAATAGAGCACCCGTGCATAATGTCTTTCCCGAACCTGCCCAAACGGATTGCCCTCAGACCCTGGATAAGAATTCGTCAACCCCCGGTCCTCCACCAGGTCCACCCGCAATCCGCTTGGATAGACCACCTGGGGCAAATAGG
>JAPUJS010000141.1 GCA_027296045.1 bacterium
ACCCATGGCTTGAAGGGCTATTTGGATTTGGGAAACGGTGATGTCGGTGCCGATGACCCGTCGGATTTCGGACAGGTTGACAGTGAGGGGTTGGGTGAGGTCCATCGGACAGGTGATTTCGCGTCCATAGGGGGTGTCGTAGGGATATTTGACAACGACGGGGTGAATGGTGCCGCCCCGGTCGGCCATGTTGGTGGCCATGATGGCCATCGAAAGGAGGATGGCGTCGAGTTCGGGGCCGGTGGCTTCACAGAAGAGGTGGGAGTCGCCGATTTCGACCCGGCCGAGGGTCTGGCTGTTGATGACGGGGGGCATGGAGAGGACTTCGCCTTTGGAGTCGCGGATGAGGGGGAATTTTTCTTGGCCTTTCAGGAGGTGGGCATAGGTGCGACCGGTGGGGTGTTCTTCGAGGATCTGGTGGAGCGTCATTTCGGTGTGAAATTCGAGTGGGACAAAGGTGGTGGTGGCCGGATCAACGGCGTCGTAACGGACGGGGTATGCTATGTTGGTGGCGTCGTAGATTCCGATGGCAACGGCGCTGCGGCCCCGGCCGTAACCATCGGCGAGTTTTTCCTGGGCTTCGATGAGCTGTTCGAGGGCGGCTTCGTCGATGGTGATTCCTTCGCAGGCAAAGGCGGCGATGTAGGGGCGAACCGGTTGTATGTTGGCATCGACAATAAGTTCGCGGTCGGCCCCTGTGGCTTCGAAGAAGGCGTAGTCGGGGTGGTTCTGTTCTCGGTAGCCTTTGAGGAGGCGGGCGAGGCCTTCGGAAGACCAGAGGTCGGGGCGGTTGGTGTCTTTGAGTTGGATGCGGAGGGTGCCGTTTTCTTCGGATTGGATTTCGGCTTTGGCGACTTCGAGGGCTTTCTCTAACGCGGGGATATCATAAGCGTGGTCGGAGAGGCGGTCGAGGTCGGATTTGATGACGGTGATGGTTGGCACAATGGTTCCTCGCTTCAGGTGGTTATCGCTTATTTCTCAAGAGATCCAGATCCGTGCTGAAGAGGTCGCGGATGTCGTTGATGCCGAGGGCGACCATGGCCATTCGGTCGACGCCGAGGCCCCAGGCGATGACGGGGACGTCTACCCCCAGGGGGTGGGTGAGTTCGGGGCGGAAGAGGCCGGCGCCACCCAATTCGATCCAGCCGAGGGTGGGGTGTTTGGCCTGGAGTTCGACGGACGGTTCGGTGAAGGGAAAATAGTCGGGGACGTAGCGCACGGCGTCGGCCTGGGCGATTTCGAGGGCAAAGAGTTTGAGCAGGCCGACGAGGGATCGGAAGTTGATGTCTTCGCCCAGGACGATGCCTTCGACCTGGAAGAAATCGGCGGAGTGGGTGGCGTCGACGTCGTCGTGGCGAAAGCAGCGGGCAATGCCGAAGTATTTGCCCGGGATGTTGGGATTTTTTGCCAGAGTGCGGGCAGACAGGGCGGTGCCCTGGCTGCGCAGGATGAGTTGACGGGATCGCTGGGGGTCGAATTCGTAGCGCCAGCCGCGAGAGCCGGTATCGCCGCCGTGGTTGTGGGATTCGGCCACGCGGGAGAAGAAGGGTTCTTCGGCGGTTTTGGCGTGGGTGGGGTTGGTGATATAATAGGCGTCGTGGATGTTTCTGGCCGCGTGGAACTGGGGCATGAAGAGGGCGTCCATGTTCCAGAATTCGGTTTCGACCAGGGGGCCTTTCATTTCTTCGAAGCCCAGGGAGAGAAGCTTGCGCCGCACCCCATCCAGATAGGCCCTGTAGGGGTGGTGCTTACCGATGAGGACGCGGGGCGGTTTGATGGAGAGGTCATAGCGGCGGAAGGATGCGCCTTTCCAGGCACCGCTTTGCAGCACTTCGGGAGTGAGGCGGGAGATTTCTTCGCCGGTGAGATTGGCATCGAGCACGTCTTGCAGAACTTTTCTGCCGGTGTCTGTGAGTTTGTAGACGCGTTCGACGCGTTCGTCCAGCCGAAAGGGCGCATTGCCTTTGCCGCGTTTGCGGGCATTGGCCTGGATGTAGTCCTGGATGTCTTCGGAGAATTCGGCCAGGGAGAGGCTTCCGGATTGGAGCTTGTTGAAGAGGTCGGAGAAGAGTCGGTCGGTGTAGAAGGCGGCTTTTTCGGTATCGGCGATGACGATGGTGCCTTTGTCGATGTCGATGACGCCGTCTTTTTTGAGGCCGCCGAATGCGCTGCCCCAGGTGCCTTTGTCAAACCGGGTGTCTTCCTGGAGGTCGTTTAGGGTAGAGGCTTTTTCTTTTGCCGCTGTGATCAGGGCGGATTCGGGCGTGGCCCCTTTTTCGACAAATTCGGCGCCGATATCGGAGAGCGAAACGGTTGCCAGGGGCGTTTCGCGGGTGACTTCGAGCAGATGTTTGGACAGGAGCCATTCTACGGCCCGGCGGAGCTGACCGGCGCCGATGCCGGCTGCATCGGGCAAGGTGGCGTCGGTCCGTTCGGCGTCTGGTTGACCTTCATAGGCCCGAAGGGTCCGGATTTCGAGGGCATGAAGGGAGGAAAGGTCGATGGTTGCCAAGGGAAACTCCTTCATTTAGAACACAGATTATCTCGGTTTTAGATACGACAAAACAGGGGGCGATCTGGTTCCAGAGGAAAGGCTGGGTCACAGAGGGCCACAGAGCCCTTCCCGTCCTGCCCTTCAGGCAAGGTGAAGGAGGCTGGATTGGATACAAAAAAACTCTTTCATCGCCTGTTGGACAGGGACGAAAGAGTGTTGGGATCTTCCGCGGTACCACCCTGTTTGCATCCGGTTTGGATGCCGCTTGCAGACAGCCAGTACTGTCTTGCCCGGGTTACGGTGGACAATTTCGGCGCGGCCTACTCACCCGGAACGGGTTTTCAGCTTTGCAGCTCGGGAGGGAAATTCGGCCATCGATGCCGCGAAAGCGCTCTCAGTCCAGGACACTTTCTCCCTGTGCGGCGGCTTACTTTTCTCCGTCTTTGCTTTGCGCAGAAAATACCCGTTCCGGGAATGTGTGTCAAGAGAATTATCGAATCAGGGGTGAAATTCTAACAGCCGATATCCGCCCAGGGCACCTGCCGACGTAATGTATTGGAAGGCGTGGTCGTTGATGGGTTCTACACGGCTCCTGTGGATGTGGCCGCAGAGGACGGCGACGAGGTTGGGGGTTGTCAATACATGTTCAAGGAAGGCACCGGTGCTGGGCTTGTTTCCAGATTCGGGCCAGCGTTGACGGCGCTCGGTGATGTAATTGCGATCTTTTTGGGCGCCCCACTCGGGGTCGCCGCAAAGATTGGGACTATTGGGCGTTCGCATCTGGGGAAGGCTGAGGGGGATGTGGATGAGGAGAACTGTGGGTAATCCTCGAGCGATCTGCTGCTGATAAAAGGAGAGCTGGGTTTCATTCACCTGGTAGGTGGAGTTGTCGATGGCAATGAAACACAGACCACCGATGTCCAGAGCTGTGTGAGAAGGAGAGTGGTTGGCGTAAAGCGGGGATAGCCGTTTTTCCCGCCATTCTTCTCGGAGGGCTTCTGAAGATCCTTCCATCCCTTCATAGTGCCAGTCATGATTGCCGGCGGTGAAAAGATGGGGGAGTCCTGTTTTTTGAACTTCATTTGTCACAAATGCTACAGCAGAGACAGAAGGGTAGTTGACCTGGTCTCCGGTGAGGGCCAGAAGGTCTACCAGGGCCTCGGAGGCCTGTTGCAACATTTGTTGGAACAGGCCGGTGGTATTCTTGTCTTGAAAAGCGGTGTTCATCCGTTTGCTGTAGGAAACATAGGGACGATCGATTTCCTGGTCGTAGCTGATGTGGGAGTCGGTTATTTGAAAGACCTTGACCGGGTTGGAGAGTCCTTCGACTTGAATGGTGGCACTGTTTTCGGTCCAGGTGTGTTTTGTGTGCATCGATTGGCTCAGGGGTTTGGAGGTCGCCTTCCTTGGCTTTGTTGGTTGCCCGGACCTGGGATGTTTCGCCATCTTATCCGAAAAAGTCTTCGTTGTTCGGGCGTACGTCGATTTCAAATGTCCAGGCACCAGGGGCCTGGTTGGCCAGGTCTGCATAGGCCTGGGCGATGGCGTTGGGATCGAGCAGGGGTTCGTCGTCTGGCACGTCGTCGCCGGCCCTTAAAGACGGGGTGTCGATGACGCCGTCGATGATGATGTGGGCCACGTGAATGCCTTTGGGCCAGAGTTCACGGGCAAGCGCCCAGGCCAGGCCACGCGTGCCAAATTTGGCGCTGCTAAAAGCGATTGCGCCTCCGCGCCCCCGGATGCTGGAAGTGGCGCCGGTGAACAAAATGGCGCCTCCGTTGTTCATTCCCGATGCGGCTTCTTTGCTGCACAAGAACGATCCATAGGCGCACACGCGCCAGGACTGTTCAAAGCCTTCGGGGGTGAGGTCGTCCAACTCGCCCCAGGCTGCGTTGCCGGCGTGGTTGATGAGCAGGTCTACGGGACCGAGTTGTTCCCGTACCTGTGCAAACCCTTGGGCGACCTGTGCGGGATTGGTGATGTCGGTGGAGACAGGCAGGGCGGTCAGGTTTTGTTGTTGCAGTTCGTCCGCCAGGCTTTGTGTGAAGTCGGTCGATCGGGCAAACATGCCCACCTGGTAGCCTTCTTGCGCGAATTTCTGGACCAGCGAGGCGCCCAGGCCTGCACCGACGCCGGTGATGATAGCTGTTTTGGCCATGGTTTTCTCCGTACGGGGTTATCGGAAGTTTTAGTTCATTTCGTCTTTAAAATCGTTAGACCAGTGCGAGCCGTCACAAAAGGGCTTGTTTTTGGAACCGCCGCAGCGACAGAGCGTGCATTGTCCTTGTACGGCCCCCTCGCCTCGGGGCATGTCCTGGAGGTCGATATCGCCTGTGATCACATAGGGACCGTTGGGAGCAATGGTGACGGCCGAGTTGTGATCCGAATCCGTATATTCCACGTCTTCAATGGTATAGCTGAGGGCACCGGACGGGCATTTGCGGATCACTTCGACAATGGCCTGCCCATCGGCGGCGTCCGGGTAGATCCAGGGTTCTTGCTTCAGTCGGAAGACCGAGGCCAGGTTGTCGGTGCAGAATCCGGCGTGGGCACAGATGGAGCGGTTGTCGTGAATGGTGATTTTTTGGCCTTGATACGTATCCCGCTTGTCATTCGATCCGTCGTTTTCCGCGGCGCCCGTAAATCCGATCCGGGAGTGTGTGCCGTCGCAAAACGGTTTGTTTTCGGATTTCCCACACCGGCAAAGGGCGATGACCGGTTTGGTTTCCAGGCTTTCGCCTTTTGAGTTTTGGAGTTGGACCAGGTTTTTGACCAGGTACGGGCCATTTTCGGCACATTCGATGGTGGGTTTTTCGGCCATTTTGTAAACCTCCCGAGGGTTGGGGTTTTAGGGTAGGTCGAAGAGCAAGACCTCGGCTTCTTCCTGTCCGGCGAGTGTGAGCGATGTTTCTTCACTGACAGCGGCTCCGTCTCCTGTTTCCAGGTCGAGACCGTTGAGCTTGATTTTGCCGCTGACGACCTGGACCCAGGCGTGGCGATCGGGGGCCAGGGGGTGTTCGACTGTTTCTCCTGGTGCGAGCAACGTGGTGTAGAGGCTGATGTCTTGATGGATGATGGCAGAGCTGTCTCGGCCGTCTCTGGACGCGATGAGTTGGAGGTTGTTTTTTCGGGCGTCGGTGTCAAATGTGTATTCGCCATATCCTGGTGTCAATCCCTTTTCTTCGGACATCATCCAGATCTGGAGGAGGTGTACGGGATTGTCAGGCGAAGGGTTGTATTCGCTGTGGGTGATCCCGGTGCCTGCTGTCATAGTCTGGACCTGGCCGGGGCGGATCACGGAGCCGTTGCCCATACTGTCTTCGTGTTCCAGTTCTCCTTCCAGGACATAGGTGAGGATTTCCATATCGTTGTGTGGATGGGTGGGAAAGCCTCGACCGGGGTCGACCCAGTCTTCGTTGATGACCCGTAATGCCCGAAAGTGCGTGTGTTCGGGGTCGAAGTAGTTGCCAAATGAAAAGGTATGATAGGTGTCCAGCCAGCCGTGGTTGGCGTGGCCTCGTTCGTTTGAGGGCCGTTTGGTAATCATGGTATTGGTCCTTTCAAGCTCAGGTCGTAAATCGGATTTCCAGGTTGTTTTGATCGGGGTCCTGGAAGAGCAGGCCCTGGTTGATTTCTTCGGGTTGGATCTCTGCGTTTTCAAACTGGTCCAACAGGGGCTGTCGTGCTTCTTCAGGCACAGTGAGTGCAAAAGAGATCAGGCCAACGGCGTCGCCGGGAGGTGGTGAGCCGTTTTCACTGTCCCAGGTGTTGAGGCCCAGGTGATGGTGATAACCTCCGGCCGACATAAACAGGGCACCTTGAAACGTGCGCTGGGTGACGTCGAAGCCCATCAGGCCGTTGTAGAACGCTTCGGTTTGTTCCAGATTGGAGACCTGGAGGTGTACGTGGCCGATGTCCGTATTGGGGTGAATCCCTGTCCAGGGCACCGGATGATTTTGGGCTTCGGCGATCAAGTCATCGACGTTGAAGCGCCGGGTGAACATAGCAAGTCCATTTTCGTCCAGAGGCCATTGATCACGGGGACGATCGAAGTAAAGCTCCAGGCCGTTGCTGTCCGGGTCGGAGAGATAGAGAGCGTCACTGACGCCGTGATCTGAGGCGCCTTCAATGGGCCAGTTGTGCTGGCGCAATCGGTTGATGACCCGGGCGAGTTCCAACCTGTTTGGCAGGCGAATAGCCACGTGAAAGAGGCCGGTGGTCTGCCGGGGCTTAGGACGAGCCCCAGGGTGTTCTGTGAGCACAAGCTGTTCAGGCAGAGCTCCGTTTGCCGAAAGGGACACGGTGTCGCTCTGGCGATCGATCTGTTGAAAACCGAGGAGGTCTTTGTAGAAGGCCAGCGCATCTTTCAGGTGCGAGACCCGAAGATGGGCACTGACGATTCGGGTGTCAGGAGGCAAGCGAAACGGGTTCATAGGTTTTTCCCCTGGAAAATGAGTTGGAGAGCAGGCCATCTACCGACCAGCGACCGGCACCGCGGATCAGGACGGCGGTGGATAGGGCCAGGGCCAGGAGGTGATACTCGAAGCCTTCTCCGGCCTGGTTGCCAGACCAGTTCATGAAGAA
>JAPUJS010000142.1 GCA_027296045.1 bacterium
CAATACTTGTATCTTTTAGACTCAGGAAGTTGGATCCAATTTTGATCATGATTCCGTCCTTTTGTTTGGATTCTTAATACGTATTGGAAAGGAATGGATTTGTCGAAAGTCGAATCAAAACCTATACTGTTCCAGCTTGTCCCGGTTGAGCGAGACCCCCAAACCCGGTCCTGGCGGCGGGGCCAGGTAGCCGTCGTCGATCTGAAAGGTTTCATGGATGATGTCATCGGCATGATAGATGAACCCATTGACATCGCTTGCATACCCTAAATTGCGCATTGCAAATGCCAGGTGTGCTTGCGCGGCAGTGCCAATTCCAAGTTCAGGCATGCTGCCGATGATGCAGGGCAGGCGGGCGGCTTCTGCAATGGCGAAGATTTGAGATGCCGGGTAGATACCGCCGGCTTCGGCGACATATACGTTAAACACGTCTACCGCCTCTGCTCGAATACACGCCATTGCATCGGCGGGAGTCCAGACACTTTCGTCGGCCATAATGGGCGTGTCCACATGGTCTCTTACATGATGCAGGCCCACCAGATCGCTAGAATGCAGTGGCTGTTCCACCAGTTCGATGTCAAATGGCTCCAGCGCTTTGATGTTGCGCACGGCCTCTTTGGCGTTGGCCCAGCCCATGTTTGCATCCAGGCGCAGGGTCACATCCGGGCCGACTTTGTTGCGGATCGCCTGCACTGTTGCCAGGTCGGCTTTTTGATCCTGGCCGATTTTGGCCTTGACGGTTTTGTAGCCTTGCGCCACAAGCGATGCGGCCATCTCGGCGACCTGCGCCGGTTCTCCCATGGAAAGAGAGTGGCTCAGAAGCACCCGGTCACGCACCAGCCCGCCCAGCAAGTTGTAGATGGGGGTATTCAGTGTTTTGCCCACAATATCATACAGGGCCATATCGATTCCGGCCTTGGCAGGATAAGACCGGTGTAGAAGTCCATCCATCACGGCATGGATATCGGCGATGCGAAACGGGTCCTGACCAAGGAGGGTCTGTGCGAGCAGGTCGTTGATGTCTTCGGCCTGCCCCCGGCCCTTTCGGTCCCAGATACTGCACACTTCGCCCAGGCCGGTAATGCCTTCATCGGTGTCGATTTCAACAACGGCATTTTCGCTTTCCAGGCTGCGGCCCAGGCTGCTCGTAAATTGCTGGGTTCTCGGCACCCGAATGGGTGTGGCGGTAATGCGTGTTATTTTCAATGCGAATTCTCCTGCAAGATAGGTTCAGGCAAAAAAGGAGGAAGGTGTGGGTTTGGGAATGAATCTGTAAAATACGTCCTGCAATTGACAAGGGCAATTAAGAAAAGAAGACATTTTTATTTTAACGGTCCATTGTCGGGCATTGCTGTATCGCCAGCGGGCACTGCTGGCAGAAGAAGAAATCAACTTGACGAGAGGTGCGTGGCTGCCTATACTATAATTTGGCCATGGCTAAAATTTAAGTTTTTATGTAGGAAAATTGTCGGGGGTAAGGCGGCCTTTATCGGTCAACTGGCAAGTTGTAAAGAGTCTCCACCATTTCAATACCCTGAATCTTCTTTAAGTCATTAGATTTTTCTAAACCGTCGTACTAAGGATTCCAGATGCGGGAGAATCGGAATGATTGGTCAGGCTGCGCAGGATTATTTGAAGGTGATTTATAAATTGCAAAAAGGGCGGGAGCCGCGTACTTCTGTGAATACGTCAACGATTGCCGAACAGATGGATGTTGCCGCGGCCTCAACGACAAATATGGTGAAAAAGCTTGCGGAAATGAAGCTCTTGCAGCATACACCGTATCAGGGCGTAAAACTGACGGATGCGGGGGAAAAAATTGCGCTTGAGATTATTCGCCACCACCGGTTGCTGGAACTCTATCTTTCCGAAGCGCTGGGGTATGGGTGGGATGAGGTGGATGCAGAAGCCGATCGGTTGGAACACGTGATTTCCGAAGAATTTGAAGACCGGATCGATAAGATGCTGGGCCATCCGACCATCGACCCGCACGGAGATCCGATTCCCACAAAGGACGGCAATATTGCCAAAGGAGATTATTGGCAGCTTTCCCAGGTGGAAAGTGGGCAAACAGTGGTGATTCGGCAGGTGAACGATCAAAGCTCCGAGATGTTGCGGTATCTGGAGTCGTTGGGTCTCAAACCCAAGGTGACCGTGGAAGTACTGGATCGGGCACCTTTTAACGGCCCGTTGCAGGTGCGGGTTGGGGAAGGCAAAGAGGTTGCTTTGGGGCTTGAAGTGGCCGATCAGGTTTATGTGGTGCCGCCTTAAGTGGATGAAAGATACAAGGAAATATTGTATTGCACAAAGGTGAAAGGCCTACAGCAGTGATGCAGCTACAAGGTGTACCATAAAAGGCTTACGATAAAACGTCGTAAGCCTTTTATTTTTGGAGGAGTTGATGGAATTGAACCTGCTTTCGGCAGAACCCGCAAGCCACTGAGGATATTCATCTTGGGAAGCGTATCACATTTCTTATACAATTATTCCCTTGATCAACCTGTGTCTATTCTTTATATTGTAAACCTTTAAAATTTAATAACATGCTTCACTGAAAAGAGGGGTTTATGTGGAAGTACATTGCATATCCCAATCTGAATTGGTTCCGGGATCTGGCAGAGAATTTACGCATTAAAATGGTTCGTATTCTGGACGCTCAGGATTTTAATGGGACGTCCTTTTTGCTTTTTTTGGCTGTTTTGATCGGCCTGGGAGGCAGCCTGGGGGCTGCGGGATTCCGGTGGTTGATCGAGACATTCACAGACCTGTTCCTGAATCAAATGCTGGGTGCTTTGGGGCACCCCTATTTCCTGCCCCTGGTCACGGCTGCCGGGAGTTTTCTGGTCGGGTTTATCGTGCTGCGGTGGGCTCCGGAGGCCCGGGGTCACGGGGTGCCCGAGGTGATGGCCGCAGTGGCCACACAGGAGGGACGTATTAGGCCCCGCCTGGTAATCGTCAAGGCCCTGGCCTCGGCACTGTGCATCGGGTCGGGCGGGTCGGTGGGGCGGGAAGGGCCGATCGTGCAGATCGGCTCGGCTCTCGGGTCCAGCTTCGGCCAGATGTTTCGGGTGTCGCGCACACACATGAAAATTCTGGTGGGATGTGGAGCAGCTGCGGGCATCTCAGCCACCTTCAATGCGCCCCTGGCCGGGGCGCTGTTCGCTCTGGAGGTGATCCTGGGGGATTTTACCGTCAGCACGTTCAGTCCGATTATTCTTTCCTCGGTTCTGGCCAATGCCTTCACGCACTCTCTGGTGGGCATTGAAACAGCATTTGAGGTGCCGGATTATCACCTCGTGAGCCTGTACGAACTTTTCCTTTATGCGGTTCTGGCTGTGCTTGCTGCGGCAGGAGCAGTCGGGTTTACGCGTCTGCTTTATTTCCTGGAAGACGCCTTTGAAGCCTTTTCCATATCCGAGTATGCGAAGTCAATTATCGGTGGTGTTCTGAT
Source organism: bacterium (assembly GCA_027296045.1). GTDB lineage: Bacteria > Latescibacterota > UBA2968 > UBA2968 > UBA2968 > JAPUJS01. The sequence goes on from JAPUJS010000142.1 coordinate 3,452, forward strand.
CGGCGTTCTGGGGATCTTCGTGCCCCAGATTTTAGGCGTGGGATACGGGGCTATTACAGATGTTTTACTCAACCGAACGGATCTGGTATTGATACTGATTTTGTTGGTGGCCAAGTACCTGGCAACTTCCATCACCCTGGGATCTGGGGGATCTGGCGGTGTGTTCGCACCTTCTCTGTTTCTTGGGGCAATGCTGGGAGGGGCATACGGTCATTTTGTCCACGCGCTTTTCCCGGATATGACGGGCGAGCCGGGGGCCTATGCGCTGGTGGGTATGGGAGCGGTCGTGGCCGGAACGACGCATGCACCTCTGACGGCGATGCTGATCCTGTTCGAGATGACGGATAATTACCAGATCATCCTGCCGTTGATGCTGGCTACGGTGATCAGCACGCTAGTGGCCAAGCGGATCGAAAGGGAGTCCATTTACACGCTTAAGCTTTCCAGGCGGGGGTTGCGGATCAACCAAGGGGTTGACGTGTCGATCCTCGACTCGATTCCGGTGCGTGAGATCATGGACACCCACTATGATTTCCTTAAAGCCCAGACTCCACTGGGTGAGATCGTGGGACTGTTGCGGAACAGCGATGTCACAGATTTTCCGGTTGTGGACGATGAGGGGAATTTAAAGGGCCTTGTTTCGTTTCAGGACATCCGAGAAGTGATGACGGAGTCAGATCTCTATTCCCTTCTGGTCGCAGCAGACGCGATTGGAGGCAGCACACCTGCCGTGGAGGAGGATGCGTCTTTGATAGAGGCGCTGGCGACATTTTCCCAGCACGATATACAGAACTTACCCGTCGTGGTTAACGGGGGTGATCGGAAACTGGTGGGGATGATTACCCAATCGAATCTCATGCGTTATTACCATCAGAAACTGCAGGAAAAGATCAATATGTAGGACAGGTTTCTTGAGTGAAAGCGGTCACATGGTTCGGTTTTCCAGCGAATACGCAGAGTTTCCACCCGGTTCGCCGCCAATCGCCCAGGTCCCACGGAAGAGCGTGCGTCGCTTTGGGGGCATTGCTTCGATTTTTTCATGGCTGAGGTT
>JAPUJS010000143.1 GCA_027296045.1 bacterium
AAGCACTTCCAGATTGGTAAAATATCCAAAAACGAGCGTAAGCAGGCTGAACCGGAGCATAAACGGCGGAAAGCCCGGTGCCAGTGGGAGGGCCTTTGAGGCGAAGTTTCCACTCAGAATAGGCGGCCGGGGCATCGCCACAAAAAACCAGGTGGCAATAAACCAACAAATCGTCACAAACGTGATCCAGAAACCGATCCTAAAAAGCTGGGATCGCACCAGAGCTGTAAGCGTGCCCCGGGTTCCGGATACACCCGTAAGTTCCAAAAGTGCCGAAGCAATCGGGAAGGCCAGGCGTTCGTGCTCCATCCACTGTTTGCGCAAAATAACACACAAGCACAAATTTACAGCCAGCACCGCCCCTAAAAAAGTGCCCCACCAGAACAACGGAAAAATCCAGTGACGCCACGGAAACTTCGCCCCTGGCGGCAAGCCCTCATAAAAATGGATCACCGCCGCCCGGTCGGTCACCACAGCCCAACTGGGCATATGTGGCAAAAGCAAATCCTCCCAGCGATTTTCCGGAGACGCGAAATAGGTGGGCATGGTCAGGGTTTCAAGAAAATAGTTGGCCAGCCACTCCCCCTGCATACAGGCCGCCACCATCCCAATGCAGCAGACCGTAAGCAGTTCGGAAGGAGACAATCCATGACCCCGGCGCTCCAAAAAAATATTCCCCACCAGCAAAAAAAGGTAAGGGATCAGCATCGCCACCGGCAAATGGGCGTGGTCGGCCCGCGTGGAATGAAGCACCAGGCTGGAGTAAGACGACCAGAGGTTCACCCAGGCCGCCATCACAAGGCCAATGAAAATCGATCGGCGGGTCACCGTTGAAACCAAATCGGACGACCCGGTCTGCTCCAGTGCAAGATCGGTAGACATAGGTAAAAAACCTCAAAACGTCACATGAATATGGAGTACACAATATTGCATAATTTCGGTGCTTAAGAAACACTAAAGTCTGGATCGATTCTGGGAATAGAAATGCTTGTAAAAATCAACGGATGTACTTAAAATAAGGGGCACAGCACTGCGTTTACTCATCTCACATTTCAAGATGAGTGAGCATGTTATTGTCCGTAACACGAACGACCGGTATATTGATGGAGGGGCGGACGAGTTTTGTGATTGCGCACCGGTTGAGCACGATTCGGAATGTGGATGAGATTCTGGTGATCGATCAGAGAGAGATTATTGAGCGGGATCACATCGAAGTTTGTTGGAGGCGGAGGGGTTTTATTATAATTTGTCCATGAGCCGGTTTAAAGGTGGGGTTTCTTCGGAATCATTAGAGAGCCCCGCACACAAGACGCTTAAAATAGGAGATAAATAATGAAGACACGCTGGCCGCTGCTAGTCGTTGCTCTAATCGTTTGCCCACCCCTCACGGAAGCCGCAGACTGGCCTCAATGGTTGGGCCCAGAACGAAACGGGATATCGCAGGAAACGGGCCTGCTCGAGGCGTGGCCGACGAACGGTCCGGCATTGCTCTGGCGGATCGAGAACCTCGGTGCCGGCTACTCGACACCGGTGGTCGTCGGGGATCGTCTCTATGTATTGGCCAACGAAGGATTGCACGACGAATTTGTCCGGGCGTTGGAAGTGAAGAACGGCCGGCAGGTCTGGTCGACTCGCATCGGTAAAGTTGGAAACCCCAATCAAAAGCCGAACTATCCCGGTTCACGCTCAACACCCACCGTCGATGGCAACTTGCTTTATGTCTTCGGCTCCGACGGTGACCTCGCGTGCCTGGAGGCTGACACGGGCAAAATCCGGTGGCAGCTGAATGTCCGTGAGAAGTTCGGCGGGCAGCCCGGGGAGTGGGCGTATTCGGAGTCCCCCCTCATCGACGGCGACCTCCTCGTTTGCGCGCCCGGTGGAGAGGAAGCCACGCTCGTAGCGTTAGACAAGTTGACCGGCACCGTCGTCTGGAAATCGTCGGTACCCGGAGGCGATCAAGCGGCCTACGCGTCGACCATCATCGCAACGGCGGCCGGGACAAAGCAGTACGTCCAGTTCCTCGGCAAGGGATTGGTAGGGGTGGATGCTGCCAACGGAAGCGTGCTTTGGCGATATGCGAAGACCGCCCAGGGCAGCGCGGCCAACATCCCCACGCCGGTCGCGAGCGACGGCTACATCTACAGCGCCTCCAACCGCGGAGGAGGAAGCCTGATACAGATCAAAGGCAATCGGGATTCGATCCAGGTAGAAGAAATATATCACTCACCGAAGCTGCCACGTGCGGTCGGCGGTGTGCTCCTGGTCGACGGTCACCTCTATGGCACCACCGGCCAGGCAATGCAATGCGTCGACTTTATGACCGGTGAGATCAAGTGGACGGACCGCAGCGTCGGCGCCGGATCGCTCTGCTACGCGGACGGCCGACTCTACGTCCACGGCGAGGAAGGGGAAGTCGCACTGGTCGAGCTGACACCCGATGCGTATCGCGAGAAGGGCCGGTTCATGCCGCCGGAACCACCTGACGCCGGTCAGTCCAAGGCATGGGCCTACCCCGTTGTCTCAAACGGCCGTCTCTACATCCGCGATTTTGGAATTCTCTCGTGCTACGACATCAGAGGGAAGGAGTGAATTTACCTGGGGTTGGATTTCCAGGTGTTATAGCTTCGTACTCCCCCGACTTCCGTCGGGGGAGTACGTCAATCACGCCCCCACCCACTCCATCTCCACATCTCCAATGGTCTCATTGCTCGAAAACGTAATCCGCCCAATATCCGCCAGTTCAAACCAGACCTCCAACCGCCCCTCGCCTGCCGGCAAAGAAAACCGTCCCGAGTCCTGACCGTTCTCCAGGGGCTCGGTATGGGTTCGCCCCTGCCAGGCCACGCCCAGCGCACCCGGTCCGTCCAGAGATCCCCGATTGATACGCACCTCGTAAGTCCCGCCACGCTCAATCTTCACCCGCCATCCAAACGGAATTTCATCCTGATATTCCGAATCCTGGTACCTGCACAGTCCAATCGGATTTTCCGCTTCATTGCCAATATGAATGATCCCGGGTTTCCAGTTTCCTGCCACCTCGTCAAACCAGTCATCATAGGCCTGTCGCATCTGCTGGACAACCTCCGACTGCTGTTCCGCCAAATCGTTCTGTTCCCCCGGATCTTGCTCCATATCATACAGTTCCATCACAGGATCGGTTTGAGACGTCTCCATTGTCCAGCGACCACCCGTGCCCGGATAACCCAGCCATTTATAGCGCTGAGAAATCGCCGCACAATTGTGATACCGCCGTGGGGCACTTCCCCGATGGGTCTGGATAAACAGCGTTCGGTCCGGCCAGTCGGCTGACGGGTCCTCCAACAAAGGTGCCAGATTCATCCCATCTATCTGCAG
>JAPUJS010000144.1 GCA_027296045.1 bacterium
TCTGCTTCCTAGAGACGCACCTGGAGATTTTGATATGAAAACTCGCTGGTATTTCTGGCTGGTTGTTTGGATTGCAGGTATGTATGGGTGTGGGCAGGGGGGCAATACGGTGGCTGTTGAGGAGGAGGAGGACTTCCCGTCTATTGAGCCGATTCGGGGCGAGACCGTGACGATTCCGAGCGGCTCTTTTATAATGGGTTCCGATGATTTTGCCGAGCCCGAAAGTCCGCCTCATCCGGTGGCTCTCAATCCGTTTCGAATCGACAAATTTGAGATTACCAACCGCCAGTATGCTGCTTATTTAAACGCGATTCAACGGGTGGTGGATGCAGATGGCAACGAACTGGTGGATATTGGGGATCGGGATTTGCAACTGGGATTTACGGTGAACGGCCTGGAGATTCTCAATCCGGAAGCGACAGATCACCCGGTGGTAGAGGTGTCCTGGTATGGTGCGACGGCCTATTGTGAGTGGGCCGGGGGGCGGTTGCCCACCGAGGCAGAGTGGGAGTATGCAGCCCGGGGTACAGACGGGCGGCACTATCCCTGGGCCAACGACCCGCTGGATATCGGATTGCTGTTTGACTGGAGCACGGCCGGTCCGACCGCAACGGTGGGGAGCCACAAGGAGGATGTGAGTTTTTTCGGGGTGTCCGATATGGGTGGAAATGTAGCAGAATGGGTGTCTGACTGGTATGACCAGCATTATTATAAGACCAGCCCTCAGGACAATCCCAGAGGGCCGGAAATGGGGATCCGTCGGTCCGCCCGGGGTGGAGCAACCTCGCCCCGGCCAAGGGATATGCGTGTGACTGTGCGGCGGCGATACCCACCCGGGGTCACGGGTCGGTCGGTCGGGTTCCGGTGTGTGTATGATCCTTAAGTTTTGCCGGGCTATTGAACGTGCAAGATGCGTTATATTAAAAAATCGGGGCAGGTTTTAAACACCTGCCCCGATTTTTTAATATTCGCGTGCGGTGCCGACGCCGACCACACAGCTCCAAGCGCCCCACATGGTGCTGGAGAGGATGAAGAAACGGAGGGCGCGGGCGGTTTCGCTGTGGGAAAGAGATCGGTCTTCCTGGTTCACGGAACCTGGCCTGTCTGGAGGTAGGTGTGGAGGGCTTCGAGGCTCAGCCCGGAGATCCCGAGTTCTTCGACGCCGCGCCCCGATGTCCATCCGTCGACGCCGATGACGATGGAGCCGATGTCGACGATGCTTCGCAGGATGGGGGTTTCGACGCCGAACTGGGTCCCGACGGAGGACCAGGCTGCCAGACCATAGGGAATGTCTTCGGTGAGCCAGCGGCTTTCCAGGGTGCCGGGTGCCTTGAGGCGGGTGAGCATGAGCGAGCCGTTGATGGTGGCCCACAGGTCGCCTTTGGGGCCGAAACCGGCGTTGTGGAAAGCTTCGTTTGCAGGAGGAAGGTCGTAGCCGAGGGCTTTGGCGATGGCCCGGCGTTCGGCATCGACGGCCATGATGACTTTGGCCACGGTGGGGGTGACGCCTTCTTCGTAGAAATAGAATTCGCCGTGGGAATATTCGACGCGTCCGGCGTTGAGCAGGACACCGGCCGGGTGGACGACCGGGTTCATGGCGGCCAGGCCGCAGGCTGCGACGGTGGGATGGGATGTGATGCCCGGAAAGAGGGGGTCGAGTTGTGTCTGGACTCGTTCGGTTTCGGAGGCGGGCAGGACGCCGAGGCCTAATGCGCTAACGGTGCCCCAGATGGTGGCGGTATCGGGGGCGGTTTTGCGACAGACATACGGGGCGGTGTCCACTTCGGCGAGGGTGACGCCTTCGATAGCTTGCTGGCGGAGGAGGCTTGCCCATTCGAGGGAACCGAGGGTACCGGGCATCAGGACGACCGTGTGATCGGGTTTCAGGTGTGGGGCGCAAACTTCGGCAAAGGGTTTGTGGGCATAGGCGGGCACGATGAGCAGGGCGAGGTCGGAGGCGCTGAGGGCTTCCTGGATGTCGGTGGTGATGCAATGGATTTTGGCGGCACCTTGTTCTTCGGTGCCGACCAGGTGGATGATGCCGGAATCCTGAATGGGGTCGAGAGCTTTTGCGAATTCGGAAATTTCGTAGAGGGTAATTTCAAAGCCTTTAAGCGTGAGATTGGCAGCGGTTGCGAAGGCAGTGTTGCCGCCGCCCAGGATGGTGACGGATTGTTGGGACATAGGTTTGCCTCGGGAATTTGGGTTTTTTCAAACGGGTTTGGTAAAATCACCGGGGGTGGCGTTGGTTGCCCGGATGAGGTCTTGTGGAGCGATCAGGAGTTGGATGCCGCGAAGGCCGGCGCTGACGGAGATGGTTTCCCAGGTTTCGGCAGTGCGGTCCAGGAATAGGGAGTAGGGTTTGCGCGTTCCAAGGGGGGAGACGCCACCCCGGATGTAGCCGGTGAGCGCCTGGACGTCTTTGACGGGGACCAGGTTAGAACGTTTGGCGCCGGTGGCCGCGCCCAGGGCCTTGAGATCGAGTTCGGCGGATCCTGGGATGCAGGCGAGCACCACTTCTTTCCGGTCGGTTTTTGCCACCAGGGTTTTGAAGACCTGTTCCGGAGGGAGGCCGAGCTTGATTGCGGCGGCTTCGGCGCTCAGGTCGGTCTCGTCTACGTCGTAGGTGCGGATTTCGTAAGGAATTTTGAGCCGGTCGAGGATGCGGGCGGCGTTGGTTTTTTTCATGATGTAGCTTGGATTTTAGGGTAAGCGAACAGGACAGAATATACAGAAAAAGATTTGGAAAGAGCAAAAGAAAACCCCGAAGCAGCACATGCTTTCAGGGTTTATTTTTGAAGGAGGCGGGTTTACCAAGGTAATTCTGTTAACGATAAAGTGAATCCAGGTAATAGGGAAGATCGATAGGTATCGCTGGACTGTAATTCCTGATCGGCGTAGCCTTCCCCGTTTGGTGTGAGGACAACGACGACTTTTCGGAAGGGATCGACGATGACGTATTCCTGAATACCCAGGTCGTAGTATTCTTTACGCTTGACCACGTAATCGCGTTCTTCGCTGCCCTCACTGACAACTTCGAAGACCAGATCGGGAACCATGTCGTAGATCTGTTCCGGATGTTCATGGCCTGCCAGGTAGATGGCGATGTCACCTACACGGTCGGTGTGATTGGCAGTGCGCATCCAGCCTTCGGGGGCGATCAGATCGATCACATCGT
>JAPUJS010000145.1 GCA_027296045.1 bacterium
AACCGATGGCGGATGAAAATCGACGACATTCAAAGCTTTTTATTGTGAACGGACGGATCTCCTAATGCAGTTGGACCTTCGGTTTGTTTCACGCCCCTCGAAGAAAAAACGATTCAGGATTGTCTTCCCTCCGAAGTTGGACAAGACGAATTTGTCGGGGGCGACCTCAGCATGTGTAAACAATCATCATCTCACTTGGCTTTATGTCCCACCCTCAGAATTAGAATCCGATGCTGATATCCGCACCCAGGTAGGTTAGATCCTCTTTTCTAAACAGAATATTGGGTCGATCTGCCATTCAATCCCCTCTCAATTCATCGGATTTAACCATAATCGCACATAGTGCCGTCGTTGCTCAAATATCTCATAATCTTCAAACGCCGTCCGATTGTGCAAAATCCACTCATTATTGGTAAACAGCATCTGTCCGGGCTTCAAATCAAACGTCACTCGGAATGCTGGCTGTTTCAACAAATTTTCCAGTGCCTCCAATGCCCGGGTCTGCTCCGAAGTCAGAGGAATGCCAGCCTCTTGATGTCCGACCTGGATATAAAAGTTCAGATACCGCATGTGCAAATCATTTCCATCCCATCGAAACACAGGCGCCGACCGCACGGATTCTTCGCCTTTCAAAAACTGGCCCCGACGGTCGAAATAAAACGGCTCATAAAGGGTTTGCAACACTTCTCGATGCTCTTTTATCAGCGCATGGTGAAGCGCATAAGCGCTAACCAGTTGGCTTTGTCCTCCGGACTTTGCCGTCTGAACGCACAACAATCCGACAATACCGGGCACCTGATGGCTAAATGCATTGTCGGTATGAAATGAACTTTCCGCATTCGTCACCGAAAAACGGACCCCCTCTTTCACATCTTGCCCCGTATCTCGAACATCATAAAGCACAGTGCCTTCGATATTCTGGACAAACGGCTTTCCCAAACACTGACCGATAATCCAGTAGGCCGCCTGCGCCTCTTCCAACGAATATTCCTCCACAGGAATCCGGTCTACAATCGCAAATCCCCGCCCGGACACCAAGGCCTCCTGAACCGGTGCCAGACAATAAACACACGCGCCCATCAAAGAGTCTTGCAACCGGATTTCCTGCACCGGCTTTGGATGGGCTCGCAAAGCCCGCACCAAATCGTCCAGCATCTGCAAGCAATCGCCAGAAAGGGAATGATACCACTGAGAAGCTTCATCAATCGAATCCGCAACCCAACTTTTCGCATCTTCAATCGTCTCGTTCGACATCACAATCTTTCTCCATATTCTCTTCCCTTCACCAGAAGGGAGATGGATAGACTGAATGGGTTAGGCTCAGACCCCCACCACCGGCTGTACCGGTCCCTGATTTCGCCAATCAATCGACATCCCATCGGTCATCGCCAACAGTTCCGGCACGTCGACAACACGCAACAAACCAAAGCAAAACAGAGGCACCGCACTATCGTAGGACACAGGCAAATCAATCAGTTGTTTAAGCGAATGATACAATCCATCCAGATATAGATGGGAAAACCGACCGGGCTCAAGAGCGGCAGCACAAAGCGCTGCAAACGCCGTCACGGGCCCGGTTGCAGAAACCCTCACCTTTCGGCGTTTCCCCGCCCATTTTATCACTGCCAGGATCTGCCCCACCAAAATACCCAGTGGGCGTCCTCCGGCACTGGCCAGCACCATCTGCATGCGGGCAGGCACATTCGTTTCACCCGTGCCAAAAACATCCGCAGCAACAACACACCTACCATCTGCCAACCCTTGAGAAATCTGCTCCGTCATTCCCGGACGCCCCCGGTCATCCACCACCACATGCACTTCGCTGCCGCCCTGGAACGCAGTCACCGGCACCGTCCAATCACTGCCCAAATGCAGACGGTACTGAACAAGATCCCCCCGTCGGCCGACCACCTCCTCTTTCACACGAAAAGGACAAACCTGCATCACATCCGCCAGCCGTTTCCGCGTCCTCCGCTTCCAGGTCTCTGTGGACCGTTTTCCCATTGGACTTTCGGGCAACCCTTTTGCCGCTTGCGCAGCCAGAGAAAGAAGCGTCGCATTGTCTTCCGGCACGCCCACCGAAAGCTGAGAGGCGCTGAGCAATTCATCTTCATACGGCAAATCATCTTCGGGAGTTTCCAGTCCGAAATGCGCATTCAAAAACCGGTACAACTGCCCCCGACTGTCAGCCTCATAATTGTGGGTGCCCGGATCGCGGTTTTCGTAAAACCGGAATCGGTCTTCCACACCCAGCAATTCATAGACGGGACGAACGGGATTGTACACACTCAACCGGGTTCGCCGACTGCGAAAACAGCAGTCGTCCCGCAAATTATAAATCAACAAAGAGGGTCGAGGCGCGAACAGAGCCGTCATCGCATCAAAATCTGCCACCGCACACAAATCTGTAGGCACCTGTTCCAAATCTCCAATATCCGCCAGACAAGATACCCGCTGCCAGACCGGCGAATGGCCAGCTACCGGCACAATCACCGTCACCCGTTCGTCCAGAGCACTCAGCACAGCCGTCTGCCAACCCCCGCCCGAAAGCCCGGTCATCGCCACTCGGTTAGGATCGCAGTTTCGGTGTGCCAACAACACATCCAGTCCGCGTTTCATTGCCAAATAAAATACGGCAACACCGGAGACACCACACAGATCTAGATGCCCAATCCGGTTGTGTTCCCGACTGGCCTGTAACTCGCCCATCCCAATAAACTCTGTATTCAGCGCCAGCATCCCACGCTTGGCCAGATTGATACACCGGGCCTGCTTGTAGTCCATTGCCTTTCCACCTGCATGGTGCCCATTGGGATTTAGAACACCGGGCACTTTCCCCTTCAACTCCGTGGGTTCATACAACAGGGCTGGAATCCACATCCTCGGATAGCCTTCATACCGAAGTTTCCGAATGCGATAGCCTTTCCCGGTCTCAATCACATCTCCCCAGACCACACGGGGTTTTTCCTTTAATAAGGAAGCTGGATGCCCCTTGAGATACACATCCTTCAAAAACTGCCGACGAAGGGATCGGGCCGTTCGCTTCCAATCTTCCGCCTTTTCGGGGCACTGGAAACGTGCCAATCTGGACAAAATAAAACGGTGCAATTCACACCGGTTCGGATCTTCCGGATTTGTCCTGCCCAGCAACCGTCGTTGCAGTGCTTTTCGGACCTGTCCGGATGTCAGATTACCCATAACAAACTGTCCTCATTCAAGAAACCCCGCAATAAGACATCGCCGTCAACGCATACACGCGAGCGGCACTTTCCAACCGGTCGACCGACACCCATTCAACATCGGCGTGGGCCGTCTCGTTGGAAGGTCCATAATAAAACGTTGGAATCCCACTCCCGTGCACATACAAATTGGCATCGCCCACAATTCGCATCCCCACATATTCCGCCTCGTCCCCGGTCACCTCTCGATGCGCTTCAACCGTTGCCACCACGGCTGGATCGTCCACAGCCGTCTCAAAAGGCTCTCGCTCATGCACCATCTCAACCTTCAAATCCAATCCACCAGCTTCTGCAAAAGGCCGTGCGAGCGCCTCTATATCGGCAAGTACCTCGGGGGCCGTCTTTCCCGGCATCCACCGTCGCGTCCCCGTCAAAGCGCAACTCGGGGGCGTTCGGTTAAAATAATCGCCCCCACGAACAATCCCCACATCCATGCGTTCTGCCCCGGCCAGCGGGTGCACGGCCCCGGCATCCAATTCTTCCTGAAAAGCCTGAATCCGACAAATCAGATCGCCTAAATGTCGGATCGGGTTGTCTGCAAAAGGAACGTACTGCGTATGAGTACCCCCCTTGTCCGAAGTCAGCGTGATGGTAAACACCATCGACCCCATGCTCATCACCCACAACGCATCCCGGCCTTCTACGATCAAAATTCGGTCGCCGGTTACTCGCCCCTCATTCAGATCTGCAATCAACGCCAGTGGTCCGTCCTTTTCGGCCTCTGGCTCCTCGTGTCCCACCACTGCCGTGAGCCATACATCCCCTTTTAAGCACACCCCCGAAGCCAGCAACGCCTTTGCCGTTCCAAGCATCGCCGCCATCCCGCCCTTCATATCCGTTGTACCCCGACCGTAAATCCGATCTCCTTCCCACCGACAAGGCGGACACTTCCCAATCGGAATCGTATCTAAATGTCCGTTTAAAATAAGCGCAGGCCCCTCGCCACCACCCGGAATCCGGGCATAGAGATTATTGCGTCCTGGCGTCACCTCCCGGACATCCACTTGCAGACCCAGATCTGTCAACTGAGCTTCGTAGAGCCGACACACCTCGGTCTCATCCATCGTCACGCTCGGGATCTCCACCAGCGCTTCCGTCTGTCGGGCAATCCAGGATTTGTCGATCCCGTCCAGGACCCGATCCTGATCGCTCATGTCATCTCCTCCCTTATCAACAAAAATAGAAGGATGAACAATATCCTATCAAAAAACAGAAAAAGACGCTGGAAGTCTCGGTGTACCGCCGTCCTGCGTGGTCACATACCCGCCCACTTCATTTGCCCGTTCGGCGCACGTACGGGCATCTGCCCCTTGAAGGTGGTGCAACACAAAAGCGGCAGTAAATGCATCGCCGGCGCCTACTGTATTCACCACCTTTTGAGGCGCTGCCGGAACCTGCACATCCCCTTCCGGCCCCAAAACACGGCACCCACCGGCACCCATGGTTAACACGATCTGGCGGATCTGAAATCGTTCTCGAATATCCCGGCAGAACGATGTGGGATCGTCCACACCACCCAAATACTGCCGCAAAATTGGTACTTCATCGACATTCAATTTCAAAATATCTGAAAGGCCGACCGACGTCCGCACCACCTCCTGGGAGTGATAATGCTGTCGGAAATTCAAATCCAGTACTTTCAAACACCGATCAGGAACCCCGGCGATCAGCCGTTGGATCGTCTCCCTGCTTGTCTCTTCTCGCTGGATAAGGCTTCCAAAATACAGCACATCGGCCTCTTGAACCTGCGTCCCCAGATCCGGCTCCCACGCGATGACATCCCATGCTACCCCTTCAACAATCTCGTAAGAGGGCTCGCCATCCTCCACGGTCACTCGAACCGTGCCCGTAGCCCTGCTGTCATCCACCTGAATAAACCGGGTATCCAATCCCCAGCCCGAAAGCATCTCAACTGCTCGGCGTCCGTTCTCATCGTCGCCGATCCGGCTCACCAGCACCGCCTCTGCCCCCAGAAAAACCGACATCACCGCAAAGTTTGTACCGGCACCTCCTAGCCGAGCGCCATCCGGAAACACATCCCAGAGCAATTCCCCGAGTGCGAAAATCCGCGGTCTCTGTTTGTTTTTATCGAGCAACCTTCACCGGCTTCTTCCCTGCCACCGACCGGTAAGCCGCTTCTGACAGGCGTGCGACCTGGAGGGCAAAATCCGCCGGTTCATATCCCTTGCCCCCGTTTCGAATCATGCCAAAGAAGGCCTCATCGGGCGTCCTCTCTTTGATCCGGGCGGGAACCTTCATCGGCCGGTCATTGACCAATACCGACTTTACCTGCCATCGGTGCAGATGGAAAACAATACACCCCTTGCTCCCATGAATGGCAATCCGTTCATCGTGACACCCCGCATTGCCGAACGTGTTCAGCGTCCCGGAAGCACCGCCTTTGAACCGCACATTCACCACCGCATTGATATCGACTTGCTTCCCGGCATTGTCCATATAAGCTGACACCTCCACCGGCTCCAATCCCGTAATCCATAACACCGATGCCACCAGATGGCTGCCTGTATCCATAAACATCCCTCCCCCCGACATCTCCGGATCCAGCCGCCAGCCCCGGGCGCTTCCCCAGTTTTGCGTAACGTAGGCCACAACACCTCGCAAATCGCCGATTTCGCCCGAACGGATCAATTCCCTGGCATAGGTGTGGGGCGCCATAAAATTTCGCTGATAACTCACCACCATAAGTTTTTTATGCTTGTCCGAAAGTCCGATCAGCGTTTTACTTTGCCGGGAAGAAATCGTCAGCGGTTTTTCAATTAATACGTGCAGTCCTTTTTGCAAAACCAGCCGGGCATGTTCATAATGCAGTGCATGGGGGGAACTGATCACCACCGCTTCCAGGTCTTCATTTCGAATCAACTGGCGATAATCCTCATAATGCGCGACATCTCCCCCCCAATCCTGGATCAGCGCCTCGGCGGCTTCCTGGTCGGGATCGGCCACACAAACCAGGTTTACGCCGCCGTCTGCACGAAAGCGGGGCAGGTGTGCGCGCCGCATATTGCCCCCACATCCGATCAGCCCGACACGGATTTTTCGCTTTGCCATAGCTCCCTCCTTGTAAAACAACAAATCCCCGTATCCCTGGTTCGTTGCTCAGATGCATCTACAGGGGACAATTAGCCTTCCAGATACCGTTTTAAATACATGAAATTATGGTAGGTATTGGCTTCCAAATCCGAGTACCCATCCGGTACTGCAACGCCCCCTTCAGGACGTTCTTTCAAATGCGTCTCCACTACCACATAGCCATCAAATCCATCTGCCTCCAGAGCAGCCATCTGCCCCTCCCAATCCACCATCCCATCACCGACCAAGCCCCACGCTCCTGTTTCGGGAAAATAGCTCTTTGCGTGAACATGTGTCACCAGATCTTTGATCTCGGCATATTCCTCAGGGAAAGGATCTGAAGCTCCCGCTCTGGCCGAATTTCCCGGGTCCCAACAGAGGCTCAGCCGGTCGGTGCCCACCTGGCGGATCATTTTCGCCGCCTCACGTCCGGTTGCCCCCCAGCATCCGGCCACGTTTTCCAGCGTGACCGAACACCCTCCTTCCTGGAACTTATCCACCACCTCTCCCAATCGATCGATCACTTCGGAAGGCACATCCTGACCCTCGACGCGCAAAAATCCAAACTCCGAAATCCGATGGGTCCCCCATCGCTGTGCCCACTCACACACCCTGGGCACGCCATTGGCCAGATTGTCTGCAATAGATGGATCATCTATTGCGCACTTAAACAAACCGGGTGACAAGGCAGAAATCTGTAAACCGGCACCCTGCACCCTGGCATAAAACGCTTCGAGTTCCCCATCGTTCGAACGCGGAAACCGCCCTCCTGGAAGATTCCGCACCTCCAAATCAGTCACCCCCCAATCCACAGCAAGCTGGATCGCTCGTGCGGGATCTTCTTTGTTAATTTCATCGTGAAATACTGCCAGTTTCATATCCCCCCCTACGCCGCAGTCTCGGCTACCAAAGTTGCTTCCTCTTGTCCGTTCATTCCCGCAATCACCGGAAATGTCCGCTCTCCCTCCTGGGTCTTGCTGGGTGTGTAGCGAACCGATGGCGGGAAATAGGCGTAAAGCGCCGTTCTCCGTGCATGGGGTGAATTGTTCGGACCCGACCCGTGTGCAACCAGGCTATGGAACATCAAAGCGCTCCCCGCCTCCAACGGCACTTCCTGGGCCTTGGAAGTATCCA
>JAPUJS010000146.1 GCA_027296045.1 bacterium
GGGTTGCAGAATCCTGCGGCATTGCTGACATCTATCGATGTGTTTGATCGGGCCGTTGTAGCCTGGATGGGACGGGTTCAACAGATGCCCTGGTTGGAGATGGAAAAACAGGTGGATTTGTTGCGGTCTATTCGGGAAAAAGTGGGTTTCCGTTATTTGCCACCGGAACGTCCGCCTGTAACGACTCGGGAGTTGAAACTCGACCATAAGCTATATACCTTGACTTCAGGACCCGATGGCTTCCAATTGCTTTCCACGCCCATTGTTGATCTGGATGACCTGGCGATTCGGACCCAGGTGTTTGAGATGGATCGGCATCCTGTTCGTCTCCGCGAACATCGCGATATGTGGGTCTTTTTCTGGTCGGATGTTGGTGGAGAATACCGATTCAAAGCCCACATTCTGAAAACGGTGAGGCGGCCTGCATCCTATTTGATCTTGCAGCACGGCGACACGCTTGTTGCCGATAAGGGACGAAAGATTTTCTCGTGTGATATGGATCAGGAATTGACGGCCGACTGGGTGTCTTCCAGAGATGGGCGAAGTATCCCTTCCGTTACCCTTTTTGAAGATGGAGGGAGGGCCAAATCGATTTGCGTACATCTGAAGGAACTCAGCGGGAGCGGGTTTTCGGTTGCTACGGATGCAGACATCCAATTCAACGATCTGATTCGGTTTGGGGACGCGGCTCCGGACTTTCTCAAAGAGAAGGTCGGTAGAGTTGTAGAAGTTTCCAGCGCCGGGATCCGATGCAAATTTCATAAGCTTTCTGCAGAAGATCGGGAGACCATTTTGAGGTATGTGGCACCCCGAATTTCTTCTGAGGTATTTCAAAAAACAAAGGGCAGAGAATCTCTCCCAATGAATGCATAAAGAAGACATTTATCTATGATTGTTTGCCGCCCAGAGGCTTGGGCGGCTTTTTCTTTTTTGGGGTGTTGTTCTGTAAAACGTAGACCGTTTCATCGTGCAACATATATGTCTATAAAAAGTGAGACATCGATTGTTGAATGGTGGGACAAATATGTCTCACTTCAAAGGTTTTATTTTGCTTTAAGTTTGAGGCATGTCATCTGTATATCATTGTTCAACAGTTATATACGAGTATTTAAAGATGGGAGTGTCATTGTGGCACAACCGTTGCTTTTATGTCGAGACGGGTATTAGATACTAGAATAAATAGTAACGATCATTAGAAGGTAGAAAGATATTTGAAAGGAGGCGATTGATGAAGTATTTATCGAGTTGGATCATTCGCGCGGTGTCGTCCTGGAACACAGAAGATCAGGAAGCCGCAGGCGGTGGAGGTAAGATACAAGCCTTTGAAAAAAGGCATCACAAAGGAGGTGTTTCCATGAAAACGGCTCGGATAAATCGGATGGTGATCGGCGTTGTTGCATTGCTGGCATTTGGCTTCGGTTGGCTGGCGCAGCCAGCAGATGCTCGCACTCTAGAGAAAGGCCAGCCAAGCGTTCAAATTGGCGACTTTGAAGGCATGAAAGTTTTTATGGGGATGCAGACGGTGGGTCGGTTCCAGGCTTTAGACCATGAGAAAGTTTATGTAGATGGTGCCGAACAGGCCACGATCCCGGTGGGGTTTCAGACGGCCTGGGGGAGTATTGATTTTCTCGCCAAGTACAAAGATCAGATCGAGGTCTATTTCGAGGTTTATCTGAGCAGTCGACCGCACCCCGAAAAGGTGTATGGACATCAGGGTTACATCCTGGCTCGTGGGACGCCGGAAAATCTCCACGCCGGGCCGATTGCCTCTCTGTTCAAAGCCATTGATGTCAAAGCCGGACACTTTGAGATCGATTACGGAGATCACCGCTTTCGCCGCTCGGACAACGCGCGGGTGCAGCAGAATGTTTTGATTGGAAACTATATCATCGACCCGAAGACGGTGGAAATCGGGGTGGAAGTATCCACAGAGCCCAACCGGTTCAATGCGATGGTTGGCGTGGGCAACGGGGGCACGACGGAGAAGTTTAAGAACGGGACCGGGTTTAGCCTGCACGGTAAGGTCTGGGGGGACGTTACGGAGTCCCTACGGGCGTCGGGGTCCTTTTATCGGGTCGACCATTCGGATAACGCGCCCAAGTTTGCGGGCAGCTGGAGCAACCTCTTTTCAGGGCACCGAAGTGGCGGGCCTTATAGTGCGGTGATGGTCGGGGGCAATGCGCCCGGACAGATTACGCCGGGGGAGGGACAGAAGGTGACGGCTGCTCAGGGTGATCTCACCTGGAAAGTGGGGGGCCTGGAGGTTTATGGTCACGTTGGATGGATGGAGGACGCCGATTTGAATGGCTCGGCTGCTGGAACGCCTCAAGAGAGCTGGTATTATTACTCGGGTGAATCGATTTATCAGTTCACACCGAACCTGCACGCCGCTGTTCGGTATAGCGGGGCAAGCGCGAAGACACTGAATGATGTGTCGTCTGACGGTCGAATAGATCGCATTCAGGTCGGGGGCGGATTCTGGCTGACGAAACACATTCAACTGAAGGCTGAATATGTGCATCAGTGGTGCAATGATTTCATCGAAGCAGAAGGGAAGGTGGGTGGGATGGATGCGTGGATGGATCCCACTTTCAATGGCGTGATTTCAGAGGTTTCGTTTTCCTTCTGAGTTCTGAAGGACGAATCGGCGACATTCCGCCCCAATGGAGGGATGCCGCCGAATTTTTCTGAGGGATTGAAAATCTGTTTGGCGCAATGTGGAACGAGCTAAACAAGACATTTAAGATGCGGGAAGGAGATGGTGATGAAATTTTATCTTACAGGTACTCTCATTTTGCTGCTGGCCGGGCTCTTGTGGGCAGAAACCGGGTCTTCCAAGCAGGAAGCCCAATCGGAAGAAACCCGCGTGAAAATTGAAGGCACTTCCAATTTGCATGATTGGAAGGTAGAAGGAAATACGATTCAAGGGCATTTAGAGGTGCAAAAGGATTCTCCGGCCGATTCTCTGCTGAGGGGTGAGCCGGGTTTAAAAACACAGAGCATTGGGACCACACTTCAGGTAGAAATTCCGATCCGTTCTTTGAAGAGCGGTAAGGGTGGGATGGACAAAAGGATGTACAAAGCGCTGAAGGAGAAAGACCATCCGACCATTATGTATCGTTTCAAAGATGCCGTATGGGTCCACCATGCCCCGATTCGTCTTCAAACCAACGGGGAACTGACCGTTGCCGGTGTCAGTCGGCAGGTCGAGATGATGGTAACAGTCGAACCCCTTCAGGGGGGACGGTTAAAGATCGTGGGCGAGACCTCTTTGAAGATGACGGACTTTCAGATCAAGCCGCCCAGGGCGATAATGGGGCTGATTCGGACGGGCAATGAAATTCAGATCGTTTTTGAGTGGGTCACGGCATTTTCGGTTGGGAAGACAGAAGTGGCGAACTTATCCCAATAAGGATCGGATGGATTCGGGGATTTGAGAGGCCGACGATAGAGATGCAGGATGCATATCCTGGTGATGACGTAGATCCAAAATCCGTTGACAAATGGAAAAAGAGAGGAGATGGCACCATGGATGCCCAGACGATTGATAAGACAGAGATGAATGGAAAACGGGATGTAGAAATACCCAACCCGCTTTCCGGCTCCTGGATCGGTTCATCCATTATTCGGAAAAAAAATCCGGAAGTGGATTTGAGGCTCAAATACAGGAAAGTGTACAATATTTCGATGGCTCTGTCGTTTGTCTTGATGGCAGGGGTCGCTGTTGCTTTTCCGAAATTTGAGCCTCGCCAGTCGGACATCAAAAGGGAGCAGGTGGTCATCGAGATTCAGGATCTACCCGAAACGCGGCAAGTGCGCCGTCCGCCGCCTCCCCCCCGTCCGGCGGTGCCGATTGAGACGGAAAGTGAGGACGTGCCCGACGATGTGACCATTGAAACGACCGAGTTGGATTTTGATGATATTGCGATTGATCTGCCGTTACCCCCACCCCCGGGATTGTATTCTGATGCTGAGGAGCAGGAAGAAATTTTGGAGTTCTGGGCTGTCGAACAGGAGCCCAAGGTTGTTCAGGAGGTTTGGCCGGTTTATCCGGAAGTTGCCCGGAAAGCCGGATTGGAAGGGACCGTTTTTCTGCAATTTACGGTAGGAAAAGACGGCAAGGTCAGGGACATCCAGGTCCTCAGGGGGTCGCCCATCTTTGTAGACGCTGCTGTCAAGGCAATGTCTCAGTTCGTTTTTGAACCGGCCATTCAGAATGATCAACCTGTGTCTGTGCGGATGGCAAAACCGATCCGGTTCAGGTTGAAGAAATCTGGGTAGGCTTCAAGAAGAGGAGAAGGGGGCAGACCATGAACACCGTGATGGAGAGAGAACAAGAAGCCCGCCTGAAACCGTATTATCGCGAGGTGCAGCGGACGCATCCGTTGCGTCGGGAAGAGGAACGGTGCCTGGCCCGTCGTATCCAGAAAGGCGATATCGAAGCTCGAAATAAACTGGTGACCGCCAACCTCCGCTTTGCCCTGGATGTGGCCAAACGCTATCAGGGGCGGGGTGTGCCCTTAGAGGAGTTAATCAGCGTTGCAAATATTGGGCTTCTTGAAGCTGCCAAGCGGTTTAATGGAACAATGGGGGTGCGGTTTATCACCTATGCTGTCTACTGGATCCGCCGGGGGATCTTGAAAGCCCTGGCCTGTGCACAGAATCTGATTCATGTGCCTGCACATATTCAGGATCTTCAGGGTAAAATTCATCGTGTTTCAGCCAATATGCACCAGAAACTGGAACGGTCTCCCAGTGTGGGAGAAATCGCAGATCAGATGGGCGAACAGGAGCAAACCATTCGGTTTGCGGTGTCGAGCACGCAGACGCTCCATTCATTGGAGGAGAAAGATCCGTTTCATTTGGAAAAAGTAAAAAATTTGTTGGACATCCTGGAAGATCCATCCGGGGCGGCACAGCCGGATGTCTTCCAACGCCTGGAACAGGAAGACCTGGTGAATCAGATGATGAGCGGACTGAAAAGTCGGGAGGCGGAAGTGGTGCGCCGATATTATGGGTTGGATGGGAAGGGGGGAAACAATCTGGCTGAAATCGGAAGGGCGCTGAATCTCAGCAGAGAACGGGTTCGCCAGATCAAGTGGATGGCATTGGAACGCCTGCGCAAAATTTCTCATAATTGACGTCCATCAAAGTCGATGTGGAGAGGAATCGGAGATTTGTTTATTACGGTGAGCGATTTTGGTTGTATTTTGATAGAGATCGTATTTTTTTGTTATACACAAAGGTCTGGCTGACGCATGGCTATGGTCTGCGCTTTGTGTTGTTCTGTTTTATAGGGTCGTTATGTGTGAGGAAATACGGGAAAGGACAGCATGTCGTCTGGGAAAGAGATAAATCAGAGCACTCCAGATACGGTGGTCGGCCTGCATACGCGTGTGGCGTGGCTGGCCATCATGCTTGGATGCCTGTTTGGCCTGGGAAGCTTCACCTTATATTATGGGGAAGGTTTTTCTTATTTTAGTAAAGACCCGAAGGCATGTATGAACTGTCATATTATGAAGCCACAATTCGATTCCTGGCAAAAGTCAAGCCACCACACCCTGGCCACCTGTGTAGACTGCCATTTACCCCATGACTTTCTGGGCAAGTACATCGCAAAAGCAGAGAATGGGTATAACCATTCCAAGGCTTTTACGCTGCAAAATTTTCATGAACCCATTT
>JAPUJS010000147.1 GCA_027296045.1 bacterium
ATTGGGCTGATGGTCGGGTATGCGGTGGGTGTGTTCTGTTCGACCGTGATGGATCATCTCTTTTTCTTTGGGCGAGGCCATGTGGTGCACGATTTTTAATCTGGAAGGGACGCAAGGAGGTCGAGCGATGACCTGTATTGCCCGGGTAAAATTCATTTTGAGGAGGACCGGGTGGCTGATCGGGGGGTTGGTTGCACTGGTGGGGTGTGAGAAGATTCCCGATGCAACCGGTCCGTCCGAAACGGGGCCTGGACCCCAGGGGCGGATTGCGTTCGTGGGGGGTGGGCCGTTTGAAAATTTCGTGATTTTTTTGATGCGGCCAGACGGAAGCGGTCTGGTAAGTTTGATCGACGTGGAAGATCGGGCAGATTATACAGGCCCGTCGTGGTCCCCAAACGGGGAACAGATTGTGTTTGCTTCCAACCGGCAGGATAAAAATTATGATATCTATGTGATGAACCGAAATGGGTCGGGCATTCGCCGGGTGGTGGACCATCCGGGCGGGGATTTTTCCCCCGCCTGGTCTCCGGATGGACAACGGATCGCGTTTCAATCGGAGCGGAATATCGAAAACGGCCAGGATATTTACGTCATTGGCCTGGACGGTTCGGGAGAACGGAATTTAACCGCGAGGCCGGGCAACGACGAGTTGCCCTCCTGGTCTCCGGATGGGCAAAAGATTGCTTTTGTGCGGGACCAGAAAGAGGTGTATGTGATGAACGCCGATGGGTCCAATCCGGTATTTCTGGCCCGAGGAACCGAACCCCGGCATGTGAGTTCTCAGCCTGCCTGGTCTCCAGATGGGCGAAAGATTGCCTTTGTCTCGAATATGCATCAAGCGATCGCAGGCACGCCCGGTAGCCGTTCTTTGTGGGGAGAGTTTGAGGTTTATGCGATGAATGCCGATGGATCGGAGATACAGCGCCTGTCCAGGGAAGCCAATTTCACCAGGGCGATGCAGTTTCCATCCTGGTCTCCGGATGGAAAGTGGATTGTGGCAGAACGGGTCCAGATTGATCCTGACGTGCCGTTTTCTCAGATGTATCGGGTGGTGGTGATGGCGGCCGATGGGAGTGGGGTGCGGGAAGTTCGCACCGGGCGTGGGGCCCGGTTCCCCAGGTGGGCACCGCAATGAATGACACGTTGGATGTGGACCGGGCTTCTTGTGGACGGGGCGCTCTTGTGTGTTAGCCGGATAGTGCAGAGAGGAAGGAATCGGCGTCTGCCAGCTCTTCTTCGCAGGCTTCTTTGAGGATCTTAAATTCTCGGTCGCCCAGCGAAAATCGGTTCAGGGCGGATTCGTCGGGCGGGGGGGTCTGGCTGTCTCCGCCGTTTCCAAATTCGAGTTCTCGGCAGATGACATCGGCCAGATGGATCAGGCAGACCAGGCGCTGGTAGCGGGGGGCATATTTGGGGTTGTGGTGATGGGTGATGGCGTTGAAGTAGGGTTTGGGAAATTTCCACTCTTCGGCGAGCTGGCCTCCAATAGAAGCGTGGGTGAGGCCAAGGATTTCCATTTCGGCCTGGACGATGGCAAGGTCTTCATCGTGGACGATTTCGAAGACGGATTGATAGTAGTCGGAGAAGTAACGGTCCAGGATGATTTTGCCCAGATCGTGCAGCATGCCGGCCAGGAAGGCGGAGTCGACTTCGGTGTTGAGTTTTTTGGCAATGGCTCGGGAACAGAAGGCCGTGCCGACAGAATGGCGCCAGAATTCGTGCAGGTCGAGTCCTGCGCCGTCTTCATAGTTGCCCAGGTTTTCGAAGATCTGGGCGGCCATGACCAGATTGGCGACTTCTTCGAGGCCCAAGAGGGTGACGGCCAACGGAAGGTCTTTGACTGGCTTGTTGAAGCCGTAGTAGGAAGAGTTGACCAGTTTAAAAACGGTGGCCAGAAGGCCGGGGTCGATCTGGAGTTTTTCGGCAATTTCATCGCTGGAAGCATCGCCGCTTTTGGCGGCTTCCAGGATTTGCGCATGGGTGGCGGGAAAGGCCGGCAATCCTTCGATGGATTTGACCCGGTTTTCGATTTCGGAGCTTGTATCGTCGTCCTCTTCTTCTTCTTCGGGCGGGTCTACGTCGACTTGAGGCGGAGGCGGAGGTTGGTCCGGATCGTCTGAGGCCAGTTCGGCAGCAGGGGGTGGGCCCTCGGGGACGGGACGGGTGGTGAGGGCCGACATGATGCGTCTTTCCAGGTCGCTGGGCCGAAAGGGTTTGGCAAGGTATGAACTGGCTCCGGAGGCTGCTGCACGGATGACTATGTCGGGGGTGGGATTGGCGGACATGAGGATGACGGGGATGTGCCGATATTTGGGACTCACGCCAATGAGTTCGGCCAGTTTGATCCCGCCGCCCCGGATGTGGATGTCGGCAACAACCACATCGGGCTGAAAGGTTCGCATCTTGACGATGGCTTTTATGCCATTTTCGGCAACTTCGGCACCAAATTGCTTCTGTTGGAGCATTTTCGCAATGAGGCCCCCCAGCCGATCACCGTCGACGATAAGCACATGTTTGGTTTTGTCTGCCATAGAAAAAGCAAAAGCGATAGGTCGTGCGTGGAGAGGTGTAAGCGTGTAGGCGCAATCAAATAACGCAAGTACAGGTGCTTGTCAAGAAAAATGTGTAAGGAAAACATCTGGTAGGAGAAAAAGGGGCGTATGGCTGTTGGAAAACACCTGGATTTGCTGAATCGAGGGACTTCGGTTTGGAATGGTTGGCGAACGGAAAACCCCAGATTGCGGCCGGGGCTTTCGGGGGCTCGTTTGGAAAAGCGCGACTTCCGAGGGATCGATTTTTTAAAGGTCAACCTGAGTGGTGCGGATTTGAGGGATGCGGATTTGAGGGATGCCGATTTGGGTTGGGCGGATTTGAGTGGTGCGAATTTGAGCGGGGCAAATCTGACGGGTGCCCGGTTGTTGTTTACCGATTTGACGGGCGCGAATTTGAAGGATGCAGTTGGGCTTGAAGAAGACCAGGTGGACGAGGCGGTTTGGGACGACGGGACGATCTTGCCGGAGGGGGTGGGATAGGGGATTTGGGTAACCTAACAAGAGGCATCCGGCACTGTTGCCGGATGCCTCTTTCGGGGCCATTAGTGGGAGTCGGAGACGTCCAGGACCCGGCCGGTGGATTCCGAGCTTTTGGAAGCGGTGGAATTTTGAATCTTTTCCTGAAGCTTTTCATAATATAGATCTTGATCCACAGGGATATCGACCCAGTCGTCCAGCCAGGAAGACAAGAGCATGGCATTGGACAATTCAACGCCGTTGACTCCCTCGGTCCCGGGGGCAAGCAGGGGGGTGTGGTTTAAAATGGCTTCGGTCCAGTTCTTGGTGATGCCCTGGTGGGATTCCCCGCCTCTTCCGGCCGGAATATCGCATTTCCAGACTTCGGGGCTCCCAAATCCGCCCTTGTATTCTTTGGAGAATTTGCGGATCGAATCTCGGGTGCGCCAGAATGTGATCTGGCCGTTTTCCATAACCACTTTGCCGCGGTCTGCCGAGATTTCCAGCCGATTGGTACCCGGGTGTTCTCCCGTGGTGGTAATGAATACCCCTGTGGCCCCGTTTTCATATTCCACATAGGCGGTAACATCGTCATCGACTTCGATATCGTGGTATTTGCCCAAGCTGATAAAAGACCGGACCCGGGTGGGCATCCCGCAGATCCACTGCCACAGATCCAGGTTGTGCGGACACTGGTTGAGCAGGACGCCGCCGCCTTCTCCTGCCCAGGTGGCCCGCCAGCCTCCCGAATCGTAGTAACTTTGAGAGCGGAACCAGGAGGTGATGATGTAGTTGGTGCGCTGAATCTCGCCCAACTCGCCCGATGCAACCAGTTCTTTGAGCTTTTGATGGTGGGGCAGGGTGCGCTGATTGAACATGAGCCCAAAGACTTTGCCGCTTTTTTCGGCGGCTTCGTTCATTTTGTAGACCTGTTTGGTGTAGGCACCAGCCGGTTTTTCGATCAGGACGTGGAGGTCGTGTTCAAATGCTTTGATGGCATAGGTGGGGTGATCGTAGTGGGGGGTGGCGACAATGACGGCATCTACGGCCCCAGACTGCATGAGGTCTTCGGGATTGTCAAAGGTGCGCACGTTTTCGCCCAGATTTTCGCGGGCCCACTGAATGCGGTTGGGGTTGATATCGCACACTGCGGTCAGTTCGCCGGTCGGGACTTCGGTGGCGATCAGATACCGGCAGTGGCTGCTGCCCATGTTGCCGATCCCAATCACACCGATTCTGACTTTGTCCATACAAAAAACTCCTTCGGGTAAGAAAGTGAGATCCGTAGCTTTTCAAGCGACTTTCAAGATATATATTGGTCTGGGGTTGGGCAATAGGAAAAACAAGAAGGGGTTGTATTGGGCAATCCCTTCTTGTGGGCGATGGGAGGGATGTGCTTTTCGAGTCCCTGGTGTTTTTGCACCCCTCATTTGGCTTGGTTGGACCCGAACAGGCTACTATATTGGGCAGGACAAGGTCCAATCTGTGGAAGACAGCATGTCCGAAACACAGGGATCAAACGTTCAGGACTCAAAATAGAATTACCTTCTTTCTCCCACACAGGACGGTGTGGAGTTTCCGGTGACTATTTTTAGGAGGATGAGATGAATATCCTTGTACTGATGTCTGACCACCACCGCTTTGATGCGCTGGGTTGTTTGGGAAATCCATTGGCAAATACGCCAAATCTGGATCGGTTGGCCGAACAGAGCGTTCGGTTTGAGAACTGCTACAACCAGTCTCCGGTCTGTTCGCCTGCCCGGCACAGTCTGGCAACCGGGCGGTATGTGCACGGCCACGGGGTGTTTACAAATAGCTCGATGCCTTATGAGGGGATGTATACGATTGCTCACGCTTTGCAGCCTCTGGACTATCGCCGGTTTCACCTGGGACATATGCATTGGAAAGATCCGAAGGTAGACAACGGCTATGAGCCGGAGGTGACGGCGGCGATGTGGCGGAAGACGATGCCGGAAGATATGCTGGAGCGCTATGATTGGGAAAGCGAGGGTCGACTTCGACGCTCCACAGGGGGACCCAGTCCGCGGAGCCGGGAGCAATACTGGGGGTATCATGTGGCAACAGAATCGATCCAGCAGATCGAAGAGGCGGTTTCCCGTGGGGAAAATTTTCTTTCGTGGACCAGTTTTACGGAGCCCCATCCGCCGTTTTATCCGCCCAAGGAGATTTATGAGCACATCGATCAGTCGCAGATTGAACTGCCCGAACAGGCACCGGAAGGAGCGCCGTTGCCCCACGAGCGGATTTTACGGATGCGGAGGGAGTGGGCGCATCTGACGGCGGTGGAACTCCGGCAGGTGATTGCGGGATATTATGGGATGGTCGAGCTGGTGGACGGATATTGCGGGATGGTGCTGGATACGCTGGACCGACTGGGAATCCGAGAGGAAACGCTTGTGATCTGGACGGCGGATCACGGCGATCAGATGTGGGAACACGAGCTGTTTTTAAAATTCAATATGCGAGAGGCATCGGTACACGTGCCCCTGTTGATTTCCGATCCGAGGTTGGAACCGGGAGTCCGAAACGAATTGGTGGAGCACATTGATCTGTTTCCGACGATCTGTGAGCGGGTGGGGGCAGATTGTCCAGACAGTCTACACGGGCGGTCTTTGATGCCGCTTTTAGGAGCCGAACCGGCACCGGACGATTGGCGCGATGCGGTGTTCAGTCAGATCGGCAATGTGCAGATGGTACGGACGGAGACGGAGAAATTGAATGTGTACGATGGGGAATTGGGTGAATATTATAACCTGGCAGAAGATCCGAAGGAATTTTACAATCGAATTGGAGATGCGGGGTGTGCGGAAAATATCGGTGCACTTCACGAACGGCTCACGGCCTGGGAAGCCGACCACGGTCGCGATTCTTAATGTATGGGAGATCGTTTTATGGACAAATTGGCGCTTTCTGGCGGTGAGCCCGTCCGGGAGACACCCTGGCCGGAGTGGCCGTTTTATCAGACGGATGAAGAGGCTCGGGCCGTTGTGGATGCCCTGCGGTCCGATCATTTGTGTAGCGCTCACGGTGGGGGGGCGATTGCGCAATTTGAGGCAGATTTTGCCGAGTGGTGTGGCGCTGTCGGGGCGGTGACAGTGAATTCGGGGTCCTCTTCCCTTCAGGTTGCACTTGCGGCTGTGGGTGTGGGGCCGGGCGACGAGGTGATTGTGCCGTGTTATACGTATTATAGTTCGGCCACCTCGGTATTGGTGCAGGGGGCCATTCCGGTATTTGCCGACATCGATCGGGAGACGGCAAATCTGGATCCGGTAAGTTTCGAGTCGTTGATTACGGACCGTACAAAAGCAGTGATGCCGGTGCACGCCAATGGGATTCCGGTGGACATGGATGCAGTGATGGCGATTGCAGATGCCCACGGGATTCAGGTGGTGGAGGATTGTTCACATGCACACGGCGCGGTTTACAAGGGCCAAATGGTGGGCACCCTTGGTCAGGCAGGGGCGTTCAGCATTCAGCACAAGAAGATTCTGTCGGTGGGCGAAGGGGGCGTGGTGGTGAGCCGCGATCCGGAGGTTGTGGCACGGGCAAGGCGGTTTGTGAATCTGGGGGGTGGGTCATCCACGGGCGATCTGGGGCCGAATTTGCGAATGGGAGAATTGCACGGGGCACTTGCTCTGGTGCGAATGCAATGGGTGGATGAACAAAACGACCAGCGCCGGGAAAATGCCCGGATGCTCGCGCAGGCGGTGGCGGAACTTCCGGGGTTGCAGACCGTGCCGGAGGCGTTGCCCGATGGGGTGAACCCGACGTATTACAATTTTATCCTCGATTATAAGCGGGAAGAAATCGGGGTGGATCGGGAGCGTTTTGTAGAGGCGGTTCAAGCCGAGGGCGTTCCGCTGCGGGTGAATGGCTATCGGCCTTTGAATACGATGCCGGTATTTGCCAACCAGGAAGCCTGGCCTTACAAACTGTCGGAAAACCAGCCGATTCTGGAAGGTCGGACGCTTTATGGCGAAGGCGTTTGTCCGGTAACCGAGGCGTTTTTATCGGAAGGAAATCTGGAGTTGAAGATCCATCCGCCCTGTGGCGAGCAGGAGATGACCGATGCGGCGGGGGCGATGCGAAAGGTGTTGACACAGGTGGGGGAACTTTGACCCCTCCCCGGGGTGCCTTGGCGGAATATGGGTTTCGAGCAGGGGCGGGAATGGCGGATTTGACGCCGGATCGGGTGTTGTCGAACTACAATGGTGCTCCGGTTCGTCCGAGCGCCGATGCCAGTCCTTTGATGTGTCACGCGGTGGTGTTTGACGATGGGGAGATGCAAGGCGCAATCGTATCTTGCGATGCCACATTTGTAGACCGGATGCTGTTGCTGACGATTCGGGATACCTGTGCCCGGGCCACGGGGATTTGGATGGAAAATATCATGGTTGCAGCAACCCACTCGCACGCCACACCTGCGACGTGTCCGTCCTTTTTGAGCGGCGCGTTGCCCGATCCGCTGTATGTTGATTTTTTTGTGGAACAGGTTTGCAACGCGGTGAAGCAGGCCTGGGCGAATCTGACGCCGGCCGTATTGGTGTCGGGCGAATGCCCGTCGCCGGGGTTTGAATACAACCGGAGGTTGCTTCGACCCAATGGTCTGGTGGTGATGGACGGGGCGTCCAATGCCGATCCTGCCTATCCGCCTGCCGGTCCGGTGGATTCTGTAATGCCTTTTTTAGCATTTGAGGATTTGTCGGGCAATGCGATTGCTGTGATGGTGAATTATGCCTGTCATAACAACAGCGTGGGCGGTGTTTATCACGCAGATATCGGCGGGCGAACCGGTGAGGGGATTCGCAAGCGACTGGCGGCCAACGTGCCAACACCATTTCTGGAAGCGCCCTGCGGGGATGTGATCTGGCGTAAAATGGGGGAAGCACACGCACGGGGGGATGCACGGGCAACGGAAATTGGGGAGGGGATTGCGGAGGTTGTTGTGGACGCCTATCGGAAAGGAAAGCGGCAGGAGGTGGCCGGGGTGAAGATTTTGCAGGAGGTGCTTGAAATTCCGGATCGGGCCTGGGAGGAATCGACGTTTTGTCGCGACGACAGCCGGGGAGATAGGCATTCGGATCGGATCAAACAGCGCAGGCGCTACGATCCGGAAGAGGTGGCGATTCTGGCGCGGGGGAAGACGGTGTGTCCGGTGGAGATTCAGGGGATTTCTTTTGGCGATACGGTCATTGTGACCAACCCGGCAGAACTTTTCGTGGCCTTTGGCATTGAGATTCGCGAACGGTCGCCTTTTGGAGTGACGCTGATTTCGGAGTTGACCAATGGATATTGCGGATATGTGCCGACGGAGAAGGGGTTTGAGGAACAGGGGTATGAGGCACACCGAACGGTTTATACGAGCCGGTT
>JAPUJS010000148.1 GCA_027296045.1 bacterium
CCATAGGCGCAGTGTCCTATGGGGGATAACGCTCAAAAAGGCGGCTTTTTCACACCACTACATTTTGCGTCCGGCCCTCCAGAAAAGCGATTACATTTTCTACCGTCCCACTGTTCAAGAGATCTACCCCTTCAGGGGTCATATCCGCGCAGTGCGGCGTCAGCACCACCTGTTCGCAAGCCAGCAAGGGGTAATCGGCCGGTGGCGGTTCTTCTTCATACACATCGATACCTGCCCCCCCCAAATGACCTGAATTTAACGCTTCAATCAGGGCATCCGTATCCACGACAGCGCCTCTGGCTCCATTCAGTATAAAAGCTCCCTCTTTCATCAAACCAAACTCACGCTGTCCAATCATGCCCCGTGTATCGTCCGTCAGAGCAACGTGCAAACTCACCACATCCGCTGTCTGCAAGAGCTCATTCAGTTCTACAAAGCGCACCCCGAGTTGTTCCCCCCGTTCGGGCGACGGATGGAACGTCCAGGCGATCACCTCCATCCCAATCGCATTGGCCAGCCTGGCCATCTCCGCGCCAATATTTCCGGTCCCCACAATCCCCAGCGTCTTGCCCTGCAACATGACACTGTCCATCCGGGGCCACCTGCCGGCTTTCATCTCCGAGGTCATAAACGCCACCCGTCTTGCAACCGAAAACATCAGTGCGAACATATGCTCAGCCACCACGGGGGCGGTTCTGCCTGGTTGGTTGCAAATGATAATGCCCTGCTGCCTGGCGGCCTCCAGGTCAAACATATCGGTGCCAATCGAACAGGTCGTAATCATCTTGAGCTTGGGCAAATATTTGAACTCATCTGCCCCCCAGGTCACGGCTCCACGCGTGTTCATAATAATATCTGCTTCTTGCACCCTCTTGATCTTATCCTCCAGAGACTCCGGACGGTCTTCGTAAAGCACCACATCGCCAAAGGGTTCCAGTTTTTCAAGATGCGGCGATCCGGCAATCTGGACGGGTTTGTCTCCGGGCACCACGATTTTTGCACGACCTTCAACAACCATAACGGTTCCTTCCGTTCAGAGGGTGAGACATTTCAACACCATTTCAGACACAAAGATGCACATTTTCCAACGCCTGTCAAACCGAGTTTTCCAGGGCCCTATTACGTTCTCTCTTTCGCAAGCACATCGACCTTCTCCAACAACAGATCCATCTCTTCTTCCAGTAGAAAAAATGGCACGCTTGTTCGCAACCCATTTCTCAAGTGGTCGATTCCCTTAATCACGATGTTCCACCGTTCCCGAAGTGCATCCCGAAAGTCAGGACCGTCCCACCCTTTGACCTCAAAGGTCACTAAAGCCGCCGAACGATCCGGAGATTCGGGGGTCACCAACGTCACTTCGGGAATCTGATGGAGCCCATTTTTCAATCGGGTTGTCAACACCACCGTCCGCTCCCAGATTGCATCCAACCCGATCTCCGTCAGATAATCCATCGCAGCCGCCCAGGCGTGCACCAGGGGCCAGGACCAGGGTCCGTATTGAAAACGCTCGGCCGTTGGTTTCAGCTCAAATCGGTCCTCCCGAAAATCCAGCCAGGCCTCCGCCCGGCCCCCTGCATAGGTCACCCGAATATCATCCAGGCGCTCTTTTCTCACATACAAAAGTCCGGCTGCATAGGGCGAGTACATCCACTTGTAGGATAGCAATCCCGCAAAATCGCATTCCAGCGCCCTCAGGTTTATCGGATAAAGCCCCGCTGAATGCGCCATATCCACAAACGTCATCCCTCCTCGCGCTCTGACCTCGGCACAGATCTCCGCACAGGGCAGTCGGAACCCGGTATCTGTCGTCACGTGACTGAAGGCCACCAGTTTCGTGCGATCCGTCAACCGTTCCGTAAATGCCCGAACCTGTCCTTCCAGATCATCCACCAGAGGCGCTTTCACCACCTCGATGCCGAACAACTCGCGAAGGTGTAAGACAGGCAACAGCAGTGCCGCCTCCTCTTCCTCTGTCATCAAGATCTGATCCCCCGCCGTCCAATCCATCCCGCGCAACACCGTCTGATACCCTTCGCTCACCCCACGCATGATGCCCAATTCCCCCCGTTCCACCCCAAAAAACTGGGCAATCCGTTCCATGGTTCGTTCCCGCCTGGGATATTCCTCTTCGGGGAACGCAATATGCATTGGCCCCCGTTCGAGAAGTTCCTGCATCAGCCCGATGTGCGCTTCGGCGACTGGCGTTGGGGTAATACTCACCCCTCCGTTTTGAAACCAGGTATACTGTTTGAGCGCTGGAAAGTCGGCACGAATCTGTTCAATATCCAAATCGATCCCCCTGATCATAACAAAATTGCGCCCCATCCGACCCTTTGGTATATTCATAGCCCGAACAAAAAGCAAGCACAAATTCCAAGGAGCAACTATGGCCGACCGTTTTGTCCGCATCGGACACTTGAAAACCGTCGACGATTTCAAAGCCCACATTAAAACCCTGGCCATCGACCTGCCCTGCGACGGTGCAATCCTGAAAGCCCCGGCATCCCCACTTGCCCAGCCCTATGACTACCAGGGATTCTCCATCGGCAACCGGTTTTGCATCCATCCAATGGAAGGCTGGGATGGCGATCTGGACGGAAACCCTTCGGAACACACCCTGCGTCGCTGGGAAAACTTCGGGCTCAGCGGTGCCAAACTCATCTGGGGAGGCGAAGCCGTTGCCGTTTGTCACAAAGGCCGTGCGAACCCCAACCAGCTTTATGCAGCAGACCACACCAAGGCGGGCCTCGGACAGCTTCGAGAACGGCTCTTAAAGGCCCATCAGGAACATGTAGGCACCCTCGACAACCTGCTCATCGGCCTCCAGCTCACCCATTCCGGCAGATTTTGTCGCCCCAACAGCAAAACCAAAACCGAACCCCGCACGCTGTATCGCCACCCCATTCTGGACCAAAAATTCGGAATTGACTCCGACGATGTCCTGCTTTCTGACGGCGAAATCAAAGGGATCATCGAAGACTACCTGAAAGCCGCTCGTATGGCTTCTGACCTGGGGTACCAATTCGTCGACATCAAACACTGCCACGGTTATCTCGGCCACGAGTTTCTCGGTGCCTTCACACGCCCCGGGCCCTATGGCGGGTCTTTTGAAAACCGGACCCGCTTTCTCAGAGAAATCGTGGAAGGCATCCGTTCTGAACACCCGGATCTACTCATTGGGGTGCGCTTCAGTGTTTTCGACTTCGTGCCCTTCCATCCAGATCCCGACAAATCCGAAGGCCGCAGATTGGGCCCCGGCATACCCGACGATTTTTCACACTGCCTGCCCTATCAATACGGGTTTGGTCTCAACCCCGACAACCCGGTCGAGCCCGACACCACCGAGCCGTTTCAATTTCTGGACCTGCTTCGGGAACTCGACATCCGCCTGGTCAACCTGTCTGCAGGCAGTCCGTATTACAACCCGCACATCCAGCGCCCGGCCTATTTCCCTCCGTCCGACGGCTATCAACCCCCGGAAGACCCGCTTGTAGGATGCGCACGCCAATTCAATTTTGTCGCCCAGGTCAAAGCCCAGTATCCCGACTTCCTGATCGTGGGCACAGCCTATTCCTATCTCCAGGAATATCTGCCCCATGTTGCCCAGAGCCTGGTGCGCGACAACAAGGTCGACTTTATCGGGCTGGGCCGGGTAGTCCTTTCCTATCCGGACCTGCCGGTCGATGTCTTGAAAAATGGAGAGATGTCCAGAAGAAAAATCTGTCGCACCTTCAGTGACTGCACGACCGCCCCCAGAAACGGAATGATCTCTGGATGTTTTCCTCTGGATGCCTATTACAAAAAATCCCCTGAAGGCGCCCGCCTCAGGGAATTCAAAAAATCCATCCAGCTATAGATCCAACGGTTGGTCACACCAACGCTGCAGGGCCTCCCTCGTTTTAATGTGTTGACGTGTCCACAACCTCGCGTTTGAGCACAAAAACTTCCTCCAAGTTACGAAAATTCACACCCGGCTTGAGCACCACTTCTTTAAAAAGACCTTTCCCCTCTTCGCCCACCTTTTCCACAACCCCGACCAGCAGCCCCTTGGGGAAAATTTCACCCAGCCCCGAAGAAACAACCCGATCTCCGACCTCAATTTCACCCCGGACAGGCACATTGTTCAGGTAAAACGTCCCGTTCTCACACATCACAATGCCCTGCGTTCGGCTCTCCCGCTGCACAATTGCACTCACACGACAGTTGCGATCCAACAGGAGCTGCACCACGGCCGTAAACGGATGGACTTCCAGGACCCGGCCGACCAGCCCTTCGGCCGTGACCACCGACATCTTCTCTTCTACCCCATTGGATGCACCCACATCGAGCAAAACCGTATTGGAAATCCGTCCGGGATTTTGAGCGATCACCCGGCTGGCCAGATAAACGCTGATGCTCTGTTCCTTGAAGTCCAGCAGATCGTGCAACCTCTGGTTTTCCAGTCGGGCCTCGCGCAACTGCATCAGTTCCAGGGAAAGCCGCAAATTCTGTTCGCGCAGCACCCCATTTTCAAACCGCAACCCGGCCAGTTTAATCGGCCAGGAAAACAACTGGTGGCCGCTTTTTGTCAAGGTTGTTGCCACACCTTTGACCAAGGCCAGCTTGCTCGACGGGCCCAGTGCCATCAAGACCAGAGACAACAAGACGGCCACGCCCAAAATGACGTAGCCGCGATTGTCTCCCCAAAATGCGTACAAGCGTTGCATCGATTCAGCGCCTTACCCAAAAAATTATTCCAGCACCTTTTGATACGCGCTAATATCTTCCAGGACTTTCCCCGTCCCCCGCACCACACAGGTCAGCGGGTCATCTGCAACAATCACAGGAAGACTGGTTTCTTCCACCAGGCGGCGATCCAAACCCCGCAACAGCGCACCACCACCCGTCAGAATGATGCCGCGATCCAGGATATCTGCCGCCAGTTCCGGAGGCGTCTGCTCCAGGGTCTGGCGAACCGCATCGATAATCGCGCTTACCGATTCTCTCAACGCTTCGGCAATCTCGGTCGAATCCACAATAATCGTCTTTGGAATCGACTGCACCAGTTCCAACCCCCGACAGGTATGCTGTAACTCCTCTTCCTGGACGCTGGCAGATCCGATGGCACACTTGATTTCTTCGGCACTGCGCAGCCCAACCAGCAAATTGTGTTTGCGTTTCAAGAATTGCACAATCGAATCGGTCAAATCGTCTCCGGCCGTCTTAATCGATCGGGACGTCACAATACTGGACAAGGCGATCACGGCAATCTCGGTTGTTCCCCCGCCAATATCAATCACCATCGATCCGACGGCCTCTTCTACAGGCAACCCGATCCCAATGGCAGCGGCCATGGGTTCTCTAATCAGATAAACCTCTCTGGCACCGGCCCGTTCGGCCGATTCTCGAACGGCACGCATCTCCACGGGAGTCACGCCCGAAGGCACACAAATCACAATCCGGGGTCTGACCAGGAGCTTGTTTTTTTGCACCTTCTTAATAAAAAACCGGAGCATCTCCTCGGTCGCATCAAAATCGGCGATGACCCCGTCCCGAAGTGGACGAATCACTTCAATATGGTCTGGATTTTCTCGGCCCATCATTTCCTTGGCCTTAGCGCCAATCGCCAGGGGTTTGCGAGACTGTTTTTCCAGTGCCACAATAGAAGGTTCGTTGACATCAATGCCTTTGCCTTTGACCCAGACCAATGTATTGGCTGTGCCCAGGTCAATACCAATATCGTTTGACAGAAAACTCGAAAGCGAAAATGCCATATGTTGTTGCTCTCCTAGCCGATCCGAGATTTAATTGGGACTCAAAAGCCGATCTCGAGCTTCCTGATATTTCGACAGGGTTCTTTCGACAATATGCTCGGGCAATTCGGGCCCCGGCGGGGTCTTATCCCAGTCCAGGGTTTCCAAATAATCCCGCACAAATTGTTTGTCGTAACTATCCTGGGATCGGCCCGGTGCATACACTGCCTTGTCCCAAAAACGGGAGGAGTCGGGAGATAGGATCTCATCAATCAAAAGGACCTCGCCGTCCAGCATCCCAAACTCAAACTTCGTATCTGCAATAATAATGCCCTTGGTATCGGCATAGTCCCTGGCGTGTGTGTATACCTCCAAGGTTAACTGCTTGAGCCGCTCGGCCAGATCCGGGTCCACCTCTTCACACATCTGCTCGAATGAGATGTTTTCATCGTGGCCCGATTCGGCCTTGGTAGAGGGTGTAAAAATCGGTTCCGACAAACGCTCCGACTCCTGCAGCCCATCGGGCAATGGTATTCCGCACACCTGTCCATTGTCCTGATACTCTTTCCATCCGGAGCCTGTGATATATCCCCTGGCAATACATTCCATATCAATCCGCTCGGCCTTCACAACCAGCATCGACCGGCCTTCCAGTTGATCCCGGTAAGGTTGCAAATTTTCCGGATACGCTTCGACATCGGCCGTAATCAGGTGATTTTTGACAATCCCTTCCGTTTGCCCAAACCAGAAAAGTGACATCTCCGTCAAAATCTTCCCGCGCCCCGGGATCCCGTTGGGCATCACAACATCATATGCCGACACTCGGTCTGTTGCGACCATCAAAAGCGTATCGCCCAGATCATAGACATCCCGGACCTTGCCCCGAGCAAACAGGGGCACACCGTTCAGCTTTGTTTCTAACACACTGGCTTCCATAAAACACCTCACCTTTTTTTTGACACCCTAATGTACGGTCTCAAATTGCCCTGCTGCAAACCGCTGAATCACAACCGGCAACAAACGATGTTCGAGCTTCAACACCCGTTTCGCCAGACCTTCAGGAGTATCTGCCGGATGAACTGAGATCACCTCTTGCGCCAAAATCAAGCCCTGGTCGTATTCAGAGTCGGCCAGATGCACCGTTACCCCGGTCACTTTGACACCGCTTTCAATCACCGCCCGGTGCACCTGCATTCCATACATCCCCTGGCCCCCAAAAGCCGGCAACAGGGCAGGGTGAACATTTAAAATCCGATTGGGATAGGCCTGGAGCAAGACAGGGCCGAGTTTTTTCATATACCCTGCCAGCACCACCAGGTCCACTCCGTGATCCTGGAGGACACGGGCCATTTCTCCGTCCAAACGGTCGGGTTCCGGATGGGTCCAGCCGCTCAAATGAAAGGTCGGAATCCCGACATCCTTCGCACGCCGGAGGGCCCCAGACTTGCTGTTATTGCTGATCACGACCGACACACAGGCCGAAATCTCATCTGAAAGACACCGATCCAAAATGGCTTGAAGATTCGAGCCATTTCTGGAAGCCAGTATGCCCAGACGAAAAGGCTGTCCATCTTTTGGGGCCATAAATAACAGGCCTTCGTACACGGAGAAAAACGGGGAAAAACGTCCGGAGGGAGAGAGGATTGGCACACAAACGACAGGGAAGAAAAAAGGTGCTGACTACAGCCTGAATGATAAACGATAAAGCCGATAAAGTCAAGCAATTTGCGACCATTTTGCCTGCAAATAGCAGGGGCCCAACCCCGCTTCTATTTGGCAAAATATCCATGGCATTTCTGTGCCCGAAATCAGAACGACCCAGGCGCCGGAAGCAGCCGATGGATAAGATGGTCCAAATCGGAAACAATGCTTTCGAATTCCTGAACAATCTCCCGTTCGTGCCTAAAAATCCAGGCCAGGTCGTTCTTGCTGACCTGGCCTTTCTGTTGACTATCTTCCAACTCATCCCGATCCAGCACGGTACACTCTCCAGTGGGGTCAAACCACAGGTCCAACAAGAGATCCAGATAGATCACCCGATCTTCCTGGATCTCCAGTTCTTTACAGATGTGAAACAGATATCCCGTTAGATTCCCCTGTGGTCCCACCATCTTCCAGACAACAGATCCCCCTGCTGCCCGATAATAGGCAAATGTGCTAGTACCCGCCGGGATGGGCTGCCCCGCCACTTGCCAATCCCGATCGGACACATATTTCAGCACAACAAAATCGGCCCCCCTGCCAATCAGATCGCACAAATAGGTCTCGTCGGGCTTGTTCAAGTGGCGCTTGACTTCCGCAAATTTCATCAACTCGTTAGGTCAACAAATAGACCATCAGCAACACACTGCTGGCCACCAGCCAACTTGCCCACTGCAAAACCCGCCCCCGTTCACTCTTCATCCCGGACGCAACACATTGGGCGAGATAGCAGGCCGAAAAAACAAGAAAAATGACAATCCCCCAAACCATAAACCAAAACCTCCTCTTTCCACATCATCTGTTTAAACGGACAACCTCTCCAGTCTCTGAAGAAGCCACAATCGCATCGATTACCCGAAGGGCTTCCAGACATTCTGCCGGTTTTACCAGCAAGTCCTCCCCATCGGTCAAAACAGCGCCAATATTGTCGTAATACGTGCGGTAGCACCCTGCAACCGGCTGCACCGGCACATCCCGATGCCCCTTGCCTTCTCCGGCAATCCGCATCTGATATCGGGCCGGGTCTTCCGGAATGGCCACCCCATTTGTGCCCAATTTCATGGCCGCTTCCTGGGGGTCTACCCCATATTTACGAAAACTCCCTTTTTCAGCCCGCACGTGATACCGGGGTTTGGGAAACATCCAGATACTGCCCAGTTCAATCATAAAGCGAACCCCATTTTCAAACACCAGATGAATCAGCGAACTGGACTCCACATCCGACTCGGCCTTAGAATACCGATACTGGTAATCGGCAAATACCAGCTCTACGGTGGGGCCGAACAATTGAAGCGCCTGATCCACAAGATGCGCTCCCCAATCTATCGTCCGGCCACCGCCGTGGGCCTTCCAGGCTCGCCACCCGCGATGAGGCCCGCCTGAGGCCGTAATATTCGACTCTATGGTATAAATTTCGCCAAGCGTCCCGTCGTCCAAAATCCGCTTTAAGGTCAAAAAATCTCCATCCCACCGTCGATTCTGAAACACACTCAAAAGCACCTGGTTTCGTTCCGCCGCCTGGATCATGGCCCGCCCTTCCGATTCGTTCAGACACATGATCTTATCGGTCACAAGATGTTTTCCGGCATCCATTGCCTGAATCGCCATTGGGGCATGGGTGTCGTGGGGCGTTGCCAGCACCACCAGATTGATGCGAGTATCGTTGAGCACGGCTTCATAATTGTCAAAGGTCTCGATTCCTTCAAAATCTGCTTTTGCTTGCGCCCTTTTTTCTTCCGTGCGGGAACACACGGCCAGCAGATTCAATTCCGGTGCCAGATGGATCAGCGGGGCATGAAATACCTTTCCCCCCAAACCATATCCGACCAAGCCAACATGGACCATACCCCCTCCTTAACTTTCTACCTATCGTCCTCCTGGGCTTCCCCCGTCATGGGTACAAACCGCACCGAGATGATCTGTTTTTGACGCACACCTTCTTTGGTTTTCACCAGCAACCGGAGTTCCTGATCCTCTCTCCCCACCGGAATCACCATACGCCCGCCCACCTTCAACTGATCGACCAGCGGCTGCGGGATGTGGTCGGGGACAGCCGTGACCACAATCGCATCAAAAGGCGCTTCTTCTGGCCACCCTCTGTAGCCATCGCCGTGTCGAACCTTCACATGATCATAGCCCAGCGAGTGGAGCAACTGTGCCGAAGCAGTAGCCAGGGGTTCCAGGATTTCAATGCTGTACACCGCTTTTGCCAGTTCACCCAGCACGGCAGCCTGGTACCCCGACCCCGTCCCAACTTCCAGGACCCGATCCTCTGGCCCGATGGCCACCAATTCGGTCATAATCCCGACAATATAAGGCTGGGAAATCGTCTGCCCTTCTGCAATGGGCAGTGCATTGTCGTCGTATGCCCGTTCCTTCATATCAGACCGCACAAACAAATGGCGGGGCACCTTCCGAAGTGCATTCAGCACACGGGGGTCCTTCACCCCACGGTTTTCGATCTGGGTCAGAACCATCTTCTCGCGCATGGCACGAAACCTTGTCTCGTCATCCATGCCAACTTTGCCCTGCACATCCTGGCGGGTATCACATCCCAAGCCTGCCAGGACCAGAGCCAGGCTCCAAAAAATTCCCTGCTTCAAAACCAGCATGGCCTCACAATGACAGAAAAAAGGCCGCCTCGGGTGAGACGGCCTTGAAATTGCAACCGGTAGACATTTATTTCAGCAACATCATCCGAAGGGTCTTCACATAGCTTCCAGACTGCAACCGATACATATAAACACCGCTGGCGACCTGATGTCCCAGTGCGTTCTTGCCATCCCACACAGCTGTGTGGAATCCGGCATCCAGGTTTTCGTCCACCAATGTGCGGACTTCCTGACCCAGCAGATTGTAAACCACTATCTTGACACGTCCTACCTCAGGCAGTTGATAGTTAATGGTGGTGTTCGGATTGAAAGGATTGGGCATATTCTGATCCAATCCGTAGTCGTCCGGGATCGCTTTTAGATTCCCGATCTCGATATTTTGCACCAAATCGACGCCACCGACCAGATCGACAAGCACGCCTTCCAGGATCTGAAAATCGGTGGGCAAGGGGATCTCAACGGTTTTGAACTTGAAATCGACCAGATCGCCGGTTCCCTGAGCAGACTCGCCGTCCACCTTCATTGCGCCCACATCGATCTTACCCGGCGTCTTATTAGAAGACAGAAACAGGGCCTGCTGTCCACTGCCTGTCTCCAGCAGGCTTCCGTTGACTTCTTTGGCTTCCACAAATTCGTATTTGGCCGGATCAAATTGCAAACTAAATCCATAGCCTTTCAACAATTTGCTTTCTGTCAGCGAAACGCGCACGGTCAAAAATCCGTCTTCCTGGACCGCGTTAGGAGCACGTTTCAGCACCATACCCGCAAACCCATTTTCGCCCCCCCGAATATCCAACCCTGTGGTCAAATCACCTGCAAAAGAAACGCCTGTCAGTATCAAACTGACGCAAACGAGCCAAGAAGAAATCCGTTTCATATCCGCTACCTCCAATCCCCTAAGGAGTCTTTGTAATGTAAGGTCTCTTTCATATTATCGGCTGCAAAAAAAAAGTATAAAACAAATTTACGACTTACACCCTGTAGTGTCAACCGATTTTTTAAAAGGGTGCAATGGTTTTAGGATACATTTTCACCCCGGGCAATAAAGAATATAATTTATTGTTTTACGTTTATTAATTCAATTTTCAACCCGAAAAATAGGCCTCAATTTCTCCAATCAACCCCGGAATCGAAATCTCGTCCTCTGCAGGTTCGGCAACCACCCGAAACCCGTGCTTCCGAGCAGTAGCAGATGTTTTGGGTCCAATACAGGCGGCCGGGATACCTGTAACAACGGTTTTCAGGGCATTTTCCCCCACCATTGCAACCAGATTTTGCACCGTAGAAGAACTCGAGAATGTCACCAGATCTACCGTGTCCCAATCCATCCTTTCCGGCCAGCCTTCCGGCCGAACCGTACGGTACGCGACGACCTCTTCCACTTCCCCACCCAGATCCTGCAATTTTGCGCCAACCGCCTCTCCCATCACCTCGGGACGCACGACAAGAACCCGCTGTCCAGACAGGATCTGGCTTTCGAATGCCTCCACCAACCCCTCAGAAAGGTGCCGCTCGGGACACACGTCCACCTGTAAATAATAGGTCTGTACCTTTTGGGCTGTCGCAGGCCCTACCACAGCGATCTTGACCCCCTTCAAAATTCGCAAATCCTTTCCCTGACTCAAAATGCGTTCAAAAAACCGTTCGACCCCATTGGAACTGGTAAAAACCAGCCAATCAAAAAGACCGACCCTCTCAATCGCCCGATCCACTGGCACCCAGTCCTCTGGATCGTCAATCTGAACGGTCGGGACTTCCAAAACATCACTTCCCAGTACGGACAACCCCTCCACCAGACTGCTTGCCTGGTCTCGCGACCGCGTGACCACAATGCGTCGCCCAAAAAGAGGCCGGTTTTCAAACCAGGATAAATCCAGGCTTGCAACCTCCCCTACAACGATCACCGCCGGATTCTGGACCTCCACCTCTCCCAGATCTCCCAGGCAAGTTCGTTTCGTCTTTTGCACAGACAACGTGCCCCATTGAATCGCCGTAACCGGTGTGTCTGGATGACGTCCGGCCTTCATCAGTCGATTTGCAATCTCACCACGCTTGCGGGTGCCCATCAGGATCAACAGCGTGCCTCCGGCCTTTGCAAGAGTCTCCCAATCTACCTCGTCCTGACCTTCCAGGGCCGCCGTCGTTCCGGTCACCACCGTTACGTGCGTCGACAACCCCCGGTGCGTCACAGGAATCCCCGCATAGGCTGGAGCGGCAAATGCACTGCTGATTCCCGGCACAATTTCAAACTCAATACCAGCTCGCTTCAGCACCTCCGCTTCCTCTCCGCCACGCCCAAATACGATGGGATCTCCACCCTTTAACCGCACCACACAACAGCCGCTGGTTGCACGGTCTATCATCAATTGATTGATCTCGTCTTGCTGCACCCGCTGAAATCCCGGCTTTTTTTCTACATTAATCCGCTCACATTCGTCCGGAGCGTGAACCAAAAGCGCCGGATTGGCCAGACCGTCATAAAGAATGACATCTGCCTGCTGAATGGCCTGCATCCCTTTCACGGTGATCAACCCCGGATCGCCGGGACCAGCACCAACCAGAAGAACCTTCCCCTTGCTCATACTGCCCTTTCGAAAAAAAAAGGACGGTGTCTGGCCGTCCTGTATCAATCTGCAAGCTCCAGAAGAATATCATCTGCCCCGCGTTCCTTCAACGCAAGCGCGACTTTCTCCCCCAGTTTTTCCGGTGACAACCCATTTTCTCCCAGACAAATCCGGAGCAAGCGTTTACCGTCTGTGCTCGCCACCATTCCATCGAGGGTCAGAACACCGTGCTCAAGCCGGGCCCAACCTCCAATCGGTACGCGGCACCCACCGCCCAGGACCTGGAGCATTTCTCGTTCTGCGGTGAT
Source organism: bacterium (assembly GCA_027296045.1). Classification (GTDB taxonomy): domain Bacteria; phylum Latescibacterota; class UBA2968; order UBA2968; family UBA2968; genus JAPUJS01. The sequence goes on from JAPUJS010000148.1 coordinate 12,918, forward strand.
CGCCTGTTGCGTTTCCAAATCGTTCAAACCATCGACCGAGACCTGAACCCTTTCATCCCCCTCTCGGATCTCAATCCCCAGTGCGCCCTGTCCGGGTGCAGGAAGCATCCGTCCTTCATCCAGCACCTCTGTAATCCGATCCCCCAGTCCCAGGCGGTGCAACCCGGCAGATGCCAGAATAATACCGTCGAGTCCTTCCGTTTCCAGTTTGCGAAGTCGGGTATCCACATTTCCCCGGATGCCTTCTACTTGCAGATCTGCCCGCAACCATAGAAGCTGCGCCTGACGCCTCAAACTGCCAGTCCCGATCCGAGCGCCTTTCTTCAGGCTTTCCAGGTCTCCCCCTTCTCGAGCAATCAGGGCATCCTGCACATCCGCTCGAGGGCTAATCGCGCCAAGCACCAGCCCCGTAGGAAGCACGGTTGGCAAGTCCTTCAGGCTATGCACGGCCAGGTCGATTTGCCCTTTCAGAAGCGCTTCTTCAATTTCCTTGGTCCAGACCTCTTTTCCCCCCATTTGGGCAAGCGGTGCACTAGCAAGGCGATCGCCGGTTGTGCGAATCACTTCGATCTCAACATGCAGCCCGGGATAATGGGTTTCGAGTGTTTCTTTGGCCCAATTTGCCTGCCAAAGGGCAAGCGGGCTGCCACGCGTGCCAACAACCAGTCGACCGGTCGTCATGACCGCACCCGATCCGGGGTCAGTTCGGCAGTCGTATCCCACTTTGTTTTTTCCACCTCTTGAAGATTGAGGTCAAAAAGATGGGCAAGCGACTCCACATGCGAGAGCGCATCTCCCACTTCGGCTACTTCCTTCAACCGAGTAATCGGGCTATGTAAGAGCTTGTTCATATACCGCCGTATAACATCGGTGACCTGAGCCTTCTGGTCTTCGGTCAAATCCGTTAACTTGGCGCGGTCGAGTTCGGCCGTCATCAGACCCTGAAAATGGGATCGCAATGCGACAATTGCGGGCACGACGCCCAGGGAATTTTGCCAGGCCAGGAAAGCCGCCACTTCTTCCTCCAAGATCACCTCCGCCTTTTTTGCTTCCTGTTGGCGTTTTTGCAGATTGGCCCCAACCACCGACTCCAGATCGTCAATATCGTACAAAAACACGTTGTAAAGCTCCCCTGCATCCGGGTCAATATCTCGGGGAATTGCAATATCGATCAGAAACATCGGCCGATTTTTTCTGCGCTGCATCGCCCCTGCTACCTGGTCGCGATACAAAATCGGATCTTCGGAACTGGTCGAACTGATGACCACATCGGCCCGATGTAACTGTTCCATGGCTTCCTGCCAGGGAATGGCTTGCCCGTTGATCCGTTCGGCCAAATTTTTCGCCCTTTCCAAAGTGCGACTGGACACGATCAGCGAAGACACACCGTTTTCCACCAGATGTCTTGCAGTCAACTCACTCATTTCCCCAGCGCCCAAAACAAATGCGACCTGCCCCTCCAGGTCTCCAAATATCTTCTTGGCCAATTCGACGGCCGCAAAACTTACCGAAACCGCACCCGTCCCAATTTCCGTTTCCGTCCGGGCCCTTTTCGAAGCTTCGGTTGCCGACCGGAACAACCGGTTCAAAATCGTTCTACTGACCCCGGCCTCCATCGCCGCTTCGCCTGCATCTTTCACCTGTCCGGCAATCTGGGGTTCGCCCATGATCAATGAATCCAGACCGGAAGCCACTTCAAACAGATGCCGAATGGCTCTCCCATCGGTATAGGTAAAAAGATGCTTTTTCAATACGGAAGCCTTCAGCTCACTCCATTCACTCAAAACCGCCACCACACCCTCAAACGCCAGATCCGGTTGATCGGTTACCAAATAGGCTTCTGTCCGATTGCAGGTCGATAACATCCCACACTCCGAAACCCCTTTTAGGGCGTGAAGACGTGGCAAAACCGACTGTAAGGTCTGGGGCAAAACAGCAACCCCGTCCCGTATCTCAACCGGGGCGGTTCGATGGCTTAATCCGACAACGACAATAGACATGTGTTCACCTTCTCTTCAATCTGGTCCCACTTTCCCTGCCGAACCAATTCAACGGTTGACCATGTTACGACAGCTTTCCAAACGGCCCTTCGCTTTTGCGGTGCGTCCGAAAATGTCGTCTGGATCTGTTCCCGCAACTCCCCCAACCAGGAAATCAACTCCTCATGTTCAGGCCCCAGCAGATCGTACAAACGGTCCCGCACCATTTGGGCATAGGCCGGGCTGTTCCCGCCTGTAGAAACCCCGATCTGAAGCGGGCCTCGCCGGAGGATTGCAGGAACGACAAAATCGCTGGGAACTGTAGATTGTGCTGCATTTGCCCAGGCACCAAGGGCACGGGCTTCCTGGACAACGCGCCGATTCACGCTCTCGTCATCTGTTGCGGCAAACACAAGTACACTTCCTCCTAGATCGTCCGGACGAAACGCTCGATGGATCCACGCAATGCGCCCTTCCCGAAAAAGGGCCTCCAGCCCTGCTGTCACCACCGGGCTCACGACCGTCACCCGGCCCTCTGCCTGCAGCAATCCGCGGACCTTCCTCTCTCCCACGCTTCCGCCTCCCACAACCAGACACGGCCGCCCTTTCAGATCCAGAAAAATGGGATAATAAACCTGGGAATCGCCCATCGCTCACCTTAAAATTAAGGACCCAGAGGATGTTTGCCCTGGAACAGCACTCCTACAACCGGAAAGGCGAAAATGACCAGACAAAATCCCGCAATCGAAAGAAAAGCCGCCCGCTTTCCCTGCCACCCGCCCATCCCCCGGGCAATCAGGTTGCCGGCATAAATCACCCAGGTGATCAAAATGGGCAAATGGCTCAGACGGGCCAATTCTTCATATGCCCACACCGCACTGGCGATACTACCGCCTGAAAGAAAAAGAAAGCCAAACGTCGCGGCCCGGTTGTTGATCTGGTTTAAGATGTCGAGAGACGGCAAGCGCTCGTAGAAAAATCCCAGGTGTTTTTTCTGAATTTCTCCCAGAAGCATCAGATACATCATCGCACTGACGCAAGAAATCGCAAAGGCGGCATAGGCCAGAATATATGCCAGCACGTGCAGTTTAAACCACCCGCCACTGGGAACGACCTGGACAATCGCCTCTTGTCCGGACAGATTCGAAACCGTGAACAGATGCAGCACTACCACCAGGGGCATAATCAAAGCCCCCAAAGACCGGTCTTGGGTCGTCACTTCCAGATAGCCATAGACAATGACCACCAGCCAGGCACAAAGCGTAGGCAATACCTGACTTGTCAGGGGAACCTGCCCGCCATCCACGGTAATCTGGACCAGCAAAAGCGTATGGATCGCCCACCCCAGGAGCCCCCCCCAGGTCGCCAGCCGGCTTCGGAACGCACTCTTGTGGTAAAAATTGGCCGCATAACCAAAAGCGCTGCCTGCGTAGACCACCGCAACCAGCGCCAATAATAGCCCTTGAAGGCCCATATCAATTCCTTGAAATTTCGTAATTACCCGATGTAATCCTCGACATTAATGCCGTATTTTCTCGGATCATCCGCCCCTGCAATACTCCTCGCGTCTGGATTGCCTTCTTTATGTTCCTTCAGAAGATCGACCACAAAAGGCGATTTTCGCTGCTTCCCGAACCGAGTGAACACCACCCCAACCTTGGGTCGGAGCGGATCTTCGGGATTGACCTCGACAACAACGCCCATTTCTTCGGTATTCAATTTCACAAAACTGCCGACAGGATAGATCCCCAGGCTTGTGATAAAGGTTTCGACCACCTTCGAAGAAAATTCCGTCCCCTTTCCGTCAAATACCACGCGCAGTGCAATATGAGGCGGCAAGCCGGGCTTGTAGGGTCTCGGAGAAGTCAGGGCGTCGTATACATCGGCAACAGCGGCCATACTGGCAAACGGATGCATCTGGTCGCCCGTGAGCCCGCGCGGATATCCAGAGCCGTTCACCTTCTCATGGTGTTGACCGGCAATGGCAATGGCCGCTTCCGGAATATTTCCCATCTTCTTCAAAATCTCTTCACTGAACAACGGATGGCTTTGGATCACTTTCCGTTCATCTTCGGTCAACGGCCCGGGTTTATCCAGAATCGACAGGGGTATTTTGGCCTTGCCGATATCGTGCAGCAGCCCGCCAACTCCAATCACGGCCGCATCCTCTTCACTTACACCTGCGGCAAAGCCAATGGCCAGAGTGAGCACACACACGTTGACAGAATGCGTATAGGTGTGCTCGCTGTAATTTTTCAAAGCCGTCAGGCTCAGCAAAGCATCCACATTGCGGAACACACTTCCGGTCAGGGTCTTGGAGGCCAGATTTACTTTTTCGGTATCAATACTGCCCCCGGTAGCGACATTGTGCATGAAATCTTTGACCACCTTGACAGAGGCCCCCCGGATTTGCCGGGCCATTTTGATCTCATCTTTAAAAAACGTCTCTCGACCACCGGCTGGCGTTACCTTTTTCGGCATCTTGATCTTTACCGGGGCAGCCACAACCTGGCCGCCGGCCACGTCTTTCCCTTTGGAGGTGTCAATCGTCACCTCGTTCAGACCCGCTTCTTTCAGCCGACGGATCTGATTTTCGGATGTGACCAACATCCCCTTGCCCAAAAGCAGCACATTTTTCTTGGAGGATCCTTTGACACCATCCTGGACATCGGCCTCCATATACATGCCAACTCCCAAGCTATCGATAGAAATCTTTTTTTTAGCCATTCAGTGTACCTTGACGCCGATTGAATAGGAATTGGGAAATCAACCAAACTAGTTGTAGATAATGAAAATTACTAAATCTTTACCTTAGAATCAACTGAAATTCTACACCCTCTCCCCGGTGTCACCACTCCCAGGACCACCGGGTGGGCAGCCCCCGTCACCCTCGGCATATTTCCTGCCTGCCCTGCAAGCGTCTCATTGGCCAGGATGGCAAATGCAATCGCTTCTTTCGCTTCCGAAGGGAGGCCCCGGTCCTCAATCCGCACAACCTCCTGTCCCGAAAGGGCTTTCTTCAAACCAGCCATGATCACAGGATTTTCCGCCCCCCCGCCGCTCACCACAATCTCCTGGATGTCGCATTGGGGAAACACAAACCGATCCAACGCGTCGGCAATGCTCTCGATGGTAAAATGGGTCACCGTTCGAATCAGATCGTTTTCAGGCAAATCCCGCTCCAATACCAGATCGATCACCGGGGCACCGAACATTTCTCGGCCGGTCGATTTTGGAGGGGGTAATACCAGAAAGGGGTGCTGCATCAGGCTGTCCAGCAATTCGGGAGAACCTTTCCCCAAAGCGGCCCTCTTTCCGCCTTCATCATATCCGTCCCGCCCACCGGTCAGGGCAGATATCACCCCATCGATAACCATATTTCCCGGCCCTGTGTCAAAAGCATACACGTCTTCTCTTCGACACCCTTTGCGCAACACGGTCAGATTCGAAATCCCTCCGATGTTCAACATCACTCGTCCGATTGCTTCAGACCGAAAAAGGAAATAGTCTACCAAAGGCACAACGGGGGCACCTTCTCCCCCGGCCGCCATATCCCGCGACCTGAAATCGGATACCGTGGTCACCCCTGTGCGCTCGACAACAACACTCGAATCCCCTATCTGCAACGTCCCCCGAACCGGCGTTTCGAACAAAGTCACCGTTTCGGGAAGATGGTGAATCGTCTGTCCATGGGACCCAATCAAATCCACATCTTCGATATCGACACCAGCATCCTGACATACCCGTAACGCCCCCTGTGCAAACCACTCTCCCAGCACCACACCCATCCGACAGATGTTATCCACCTTGCCTTTTTCCGGGTCGCACAGATCCAGAACCGCCCTTCGCAAATCGCCTGGATAGGGCAAAAAAGAAAACCCCAGAAGTTTCACCCGGGTTTCTGTCCCCTTCCCCTCTATCTCGACCAGGGCTGCATCGACCCCATCTGCCGATGTTCCGGACATCAGACCAATCACTTTCATCCCAAATACCTCCTTAGCCGGAATCGGAATCCTGGGATTTTGACCGCCTCAAAACAAAAGCAATTCCCCCGGCCAGACTCGCGACAATTCCTGCCAGATACCCCAAAAACATCATCGTCAGCGCCCCGGCTGGCGCCACACCCACGCGACCAAACATCAGCACGCCCAGATTTTCTCGAACCCCGATACCCCCAAAAGAAATCGGGACGGCTGCGACAATGGCAATCAGGGGAATAAACACCAGAAAATGCCGAAACACCACCGACAGACCCAGCGCCTCCCCGGAAGCATAATACACACCCATCCGACAAAGCTGGACGCAAAGGGCCACACAGCCCACCCGAAACAGAAGCCCGTATTCTTTTCGATAAAGCACAAACCCTTCGCGAATGTCTTTCAACACCCCCACCACACCAACAGGCAACGCCCGACTTGCCAAAGAGAGGATCGCACTGCTCAAGCGCCGGCTAAAACCAAAACACAGGATTCCAAACAACCCAAGGCCCAGACACCCAATCGGCATCCACAAAACCGAATCCCAAAGGCCCGGAGATCCTGCAAATGCAACAACCGAAAAACAGCTCAGTGTAAAAAGTCCGATCAACCGGTCCAGAAATGTGGCCGCAAATCCGGCAGTCCCCCGCCCGGTCATTCGCTTCAAGTCATACACGCGAATGGCATCTCCCCCGATATTTCCCACCATAAAATTGTTGAAGAAAACACCGACAAAATACAGGAGGATCACCTGGGGAAGAGAGAGGCGAATATTCTGGGCTTTGAGCAGCATGCCCCATTGAAGCGCACCCAACAGATTGCTCAACAAAAAAAGACCGACCGATAGCAAGACCCACCGCCAGTCGGCCGACAGAACAGCTGTTTCTACCTCATCCCATGCCACCTGCTGGAGAAACCACCAGACCAACCCCAGACTGATTCCCACCTTCACCAGCAGCCCCAAAATACGCTTCACATCACCCTCCCGGAGTACCCAATAGAGACGATACCGTTCGCTTCCCTCTGACAAAATAGTCCCAGACAACCGATCCCCGATACATCCGATTCATCACCTGCACATCCGAAGTGGTGCGAACGCGCTGGGCAGACCGTCGTCTTCGCCAGATGCTGATCGGATGGGTAATAATCCAGAGAACACCGGCCAGAAATCCAACCGGGTGCTTCCAGTCGCCTTTGAGCAAGGCCAAGAACAACGTACTTTTCATCAGGAGAATCCGAACCGGAAAAATCCAGATCAGCCGTGCAAAAGACCAGTTCTTCAACATCATAACCAACTGGTTTCGGTGGTTGAAATACGTTTTTCGAAAGCTCTCCGCTTCCAGCGAAAACCCACCGTAGTGATACACCAGAGAACCGGGCACTGACACAATCCGGTATCCTGCCAGGTGAAAACGCCAGCAAAGGTCAATCTCTTCCATATGCATCACAAAGGCTTCATCCATCATTCCCGTGCGTTCCAGACACGACATCCGCACAAACATCGCCCCCCCGATTGCCCAGAAAATATCCACCGACTGGTCGTATTGCCCCTGATCCTCCTCCACCACCTCAAAAATCCGGCCCCTGCAAAAGGTAAACCCCAACAGGTCAATCATCCCACCTGCCGCCCCGCCATAATCAAACCGGGTTCGCTCCTTCAGCGACCGCACCTTGGGTTGACAGGCCCCGATGGATGCATCGCCTTCCATAAGATTCAACAACGGGGGCAACCAGCCTTCGGCAACCTCCACATCATTATTCAGCAGAAACCCGTATTTGCCCCGTGCCACCTCCAGCCCCCGGTTACAGCCCGCGCCCATCCCTTTCCCGCCCCCCGTTTCCACAATCTGGATCTCAGGAAACTGTTCCTTTGCCCGCCCCAGACTACCATCGTCGTGGGGCTGATCGTCTGCCACAATCACTTCAAACGCGATGGCTGAAGGCCGTTCGTAAACAAAGCCCCGACACTCCGAAAGAATATCCCCCAGGTAGTGCGGAATAACAATGGAGACCACCGGGGAATCTTCTCTTGAGGACACGGAACTTTCCTTAATCTAAAACCCGCAAATCAGTGTGATCAGAAATGAGCGCTTTTTTTACAAAGGTGTACGTGAATTCACATATCTGATGTCTGCGGGTGTCGGTTCTGGCGGAAGAAACGGAGGGTTTGCCAGATGGCCATGAGCAGGACGATGGCCAGGATGACGAGGGGGCCGGGGCGGGTGTAGGCACCTGTGGCCGGTTCTGGCATTTTTTCAAGCGGGACGTGGAGCAAGGTGCCGAAGTCGGCCTGGACCATGATGTTGCGTTTGCGCCAGGTGTTGTAGCCCTCCCGGGTGACGATGAGGGTGTAGGCATCCGGGTCGAGACTCAGGAAGAGGTAGGCGCCATTTTCGTCGGATATGACGCTTCGGCCCGTGTCTTCGAGCTGGACGGTGGCGCCGGACACGGGCTTTTGAGTTTTGGAATCCAGAATTGTGCCCTGGATTCTGCCTACAGTGGCGGCTTGCGCGGAGCCGGACAGGATGACGAGCGCGGTAAGCAGTGAGAATAGAGGTCGCATGGTTTCGCCTTTGCCTGGGATCATTGGAAAACGCGTTCCTATTTCAATCCCGCTTCCAAGAAGGTTCGATAGATAAAGCGCTCAGGGCGGAAATGCAACGGAAAGACAGGCGGGAGGGCGAGGATAAGAGAACAGGAATGCGGCGAAGGGGTTCAGGACGTTGTGGGCATCGCGACTTGACAGGTCCTGCTGTTCGGTGGCCGAAACGACGATCAAGGCCAAAAAGTCACACATGATCTTTAATCTCTGGTCTCTGCGGATCGCATCTCGCCCATCCTCCTGAGTCGTCAGCACATCGATTCCACGATCCCGCAAGGCATTCGTTATCGCCCGTGGTACATGCTCGTCCATATATAACAAAAGGGCCACTTACAGCAGCCCTTTCTTTTTAAGTCTTTTCACCAGAAGGGATGGCCCCAATCGCTCTCGAGTGATATCCATTTCCTGAAGACCTTTCTCGACCTCGGCATCGAGTTCCTCCTGGTGGTCCGCATAATAAGCCAGGGCACTGTAAATCTGTCCCATAGAAAGGTGAGGATGCTGGAAGTGTATTTCTTCAGGACTCCAGCCGTAAGCCAGCTTATCAAGGACGATCTGCACCACCTTCGTTCGCGTCCCCTTGATCTTCGGAACATCATCGTTTCCCAGATCAATATGCTCGTAGAGAATTCTGGACACGTCAAAACTCCAATTTTATGGACTTTATACCATATTTCTCTGTGCTACGACACCAATAAAATCTAAACGGGAAATACCGATAAGTCAAGTGTCTCGCCCTTGCTCCTTCTTCAATAAGAGCATCTGTCGGGCCGCTCACACCCCAGCCCTGGCGTCTTCGGCACAATAGCACGCTGGAGGAGGCTCCAACCTTTAGATGCCCTTGCCGAATGGAGAAATTTGTCATCTGGTAATCAGGTCCGTTCTGCGGCCTTCTGCATTTCCCAACCCCCTCTGCGATCCAGCCTCCACTGGATTATTTTACCAGAACCATCTTGCGCACCGCCATCTTCACACCTGCCTGCAATCGAATCAAATACAATCCACCGGACACCTCTCTGCCTCACAGGCGCTTCTCATCCGGTGGCTCACCAGAAATCGGTTCAGGGTACGACACATGCCGACGTCATCGTCGACCAGCAAAATGTCCACGGGAAGCTCCAATATTGTGATTCGCGACTGAATATCCAGGTTATTCGCTTATGCAACTTAAGCAGAACGGGTGAGTTCACGCAGATCGCCTGTTCTAAGCCATTGGGCTAAAACCATATATAGTCCGACGTAGGAGGACTTTTTATTTTTTTAAACCGCATAAGGGAGGGGAGTAAGGCGTTATACCATAGTAATTTATGGACAATATTTTATCGTAAAGTATTATTTTTATTCAATTTAAAAACATAGACTAATTTTCCCTTCGAAGGTAAAATTAGTCTATTATGGTATTTCATCCACTGTTTTCGGGAGTCGCGTCCTATCCCTTAAATTCTAACGCCTCGATCCCGTAGCGCTTCATCCGCCGCCTGAGGTTGTCCCTGACTGCTCACCGGGCTTGTCAAAAGTCCGAAATGTGGCTATTTTAGCGAAGCCAAATTGCCATGAGTATGCGCATTGAAATGGGGGACATATCGTGAATCGAAAAATACGAATAGAGGTATTCCATTCCTTTGAAGAAGAAAACAAAGCAGAATACCGTCGACGCGCTCAAATGAAACCGCAGGAACGTTGTAGAGAATTCGGCGTTCTGCAGGAGAGAATGTGGGGAAATAAATGGAGGGCCGAGCCCATTGTCAAGAAAGCGACCTGGGAAAATCTGGCCTGGTAGGTGGTGAATGCTCTTCTCAAAAGACATGGAGGAGCTCCTGGAGATTTTCGAGCGCATTGGCGTTCAATACGTTATTGCAATTGGATCATCGGACAGAAAAGAGGCAGCCGATCTAAATCTTTCGGCTGCCTCTTTTCTGATGTGTAAACCCCGATTTCATCTCCGCGGATCAACGGCCTTTGTATATGAAATCAAGCGCAACCTTCAGACAAC